>JAJYLJ010000059.1:0-1485 GCA_021787835.1 Deltaproteobacteria bacterium
CCTGGGGTAAGGGTTGTGGACGATCCCAAGATGAACGGGTATCCTCTGGCCATCGAGGCCGCCGGCCAGGACCTTACATTCGCCGGACGCATACGCGAGGATTTGTCCTGCGCGAACGGTCTTGTTATGTGGATCGTGGCCGACAATATAAGAAAAGGTGCGGCCAGCAACGCGGTGCAGATAGCCGAGATATTGGTGAAAGATTATTTGTAAGACTTTCCAGGAGGTGCCAGCCATGACGATCGCCAGCAATGACTTTGAACGCGCCCTTGAGATAGGCCGCCCGCCTAATATCCGGAGGCTTTTCCCTCATTCAAGGGCCTTGATAGTGAGCGGCAAGGTGATCGACAGGGCCTTGACGGCAAAAGGCAAGGCAATGACCATATCGGCCAACGCCAGAAACCGCTTTGTCATGCGCGGCGCGCTCATGGCTGCTCAGAGGGCTGATGCCGCCGTTATCATCGAGATCGCGAAGTCAGAGGGCGGACAAAACGCCTATTGCCCTGTAAATTACTGGAATATGGCCTGTTTTGTCGATCAGGCGATGAACGAGCTCGGCATAACCGTGCCTGTGGCCGTACATGCCGACCACTATGCGATAAAAGGCCCTAACGACGTAATACAGGCCAAGACCGAGATACCATCCATGTTTGATGCAGGGATCACCTCCATAGCCATAGACGCCTCGCATCTGCCCGACGATGAGAATCTCCTTGCCAATATCGAGCTCAATCCCCTTATCCCCAAATGGGCTGGGCTTGAGACAGAGGTCGGGGAGATAAAGGGCAAGGAAGGGCTCTCGACGCCTGCCGAGGCCTTGTTTTTGATCCAAGGGCTTAACGCCCACGGGATATTCCCTGACTGGATCGCCCTCAATAACGGGACCACGCACGGCCTTGAGGCAAGCGCCCAGGGGATACAGGTAGGGCTTACGGAAGAGATACACAGGGCCTTGTCTCCATACAAGGTCTCCGGCGCCCAGCACGGGACATCCGGCAACAGCTCCGAACGGCTCAAGGAGATAGCATCAAGGACAAGGACCACCAAGGCCAATGTGGCCACAGCGCTCCAGATGATCTCATGGGGTCTGAAGGTCAACGACTACGGCAACGCCGACCTCGATGGGTCAGGAAATCTTATAAAGATTGAGGGGGAAGGCGTTACGGAAGAGATGTGGCGGTCCATGGTTGCATACGCCACGGAAAAGGGTCTTAAGGCAGGCGGCTACAAGGAACTGAATCTCCTTTTTGACAACAGATTCATGGCCCAGCCGAAAGAGATAAGGGACAGGATGGTGAAAAGGGTTGAAGGTTTTGTATATCACCTGCTGACGGATGTCTTTAACGCCACAGATTCCGCCCCTCTTGCCATCGAGGCCATACTCGCAGCAGGTTCCCATGACCTTGGGCCGAAGGCCTCACGAATTGAAGACCCTGCCGGCTGGACGGAGGAGAAGATAAGACAGAAGGCCAGAGGCCTCAATAC
>JAJYLJ010000059.1:1585-11998 GCA_021787835.1 Deltaproteobacteria bacterium
AGCCGTTTATCCTGGCACATTTGATCCAATCACTAACGGCCATATTGATCTAATAGAGCGGGCGCTCAGGCTCTTTGACAGGGTGGTCATAGGCATAGGCACGAATCCGGCAAAGGCGCCGCTTTTTAATCTGGAAGAGCGCATTGAAATGATCAACAGCACCGTGGGGCTGGATGGATGCATAGAGGCCGAGAGCTTTGACGGCCTTTTGGTCGATTTTGCTGCAAGACACGGGGCGTGCGCTATCCTGCGGGGTTTAAGGGCGGTGTCTGACTTTGATTATGAACTCCAGCGCGCCCTCATGAACCGTAAGCTTGCACGCGACATAGAGACTGTATTTCTGATGACGGGTTTTCGCTGGATATATATAAGCTCCACCATTGTAAAAGAGGCGGCGCGTTTCGGCGGAAGCCTCGAAGGCCTTGTGCCCCCTATTGTCGAGGAGAGATTAAGGGAGAAATTTAAGGTCCAATTTCCTCCGTCTCCTCGTTGAATATATCCGCGCTGAAGATATATATCTCTGCCGCATGGTCTTTCCAGCAACCTGGGTACAGGCCCGCCTTTACACATGTCTGGTCCAGGAATGTCAAGCGGTCCCACCCGTATTCCGTCGCCACCTGCGGGAGGAGTACGCCGCCATGCGGCCCCTTTATGATATAGATGCCATGCACCCCAACTTCTATCTCGTTTATGTCGGTTATACGTCTAAGTGGGCTTAGCACAGATATCTCTAAAGTTATGTCTTTCAGTTCGGCCTTGGCCAACGGCCTGAACCTAGGGTCATTGAAGGCGCTGGATATCGCCATGTCGCATACCTGTTCATAGAGGGGTTTGTTTGAGACAAACGTACCGATACAGCCTCTCAATTGGCCGTGTTTATGAAGCGTTACAAATACACCAAGTTGCCTTGTCAGCGCTTTGTCCGAGATGGACGTAAAGGTTATAGGCATCCCCGAAAGTTGCGTCTCTATGGCCTTTCTTGCGAGGTCCAGAAGGATTTTTTGTTCCCGTCTGTTCAGTTTGTCTGGAATTTCTCTTTGTGTCATGCCAATTTGTCGCGGCGATATGTATTTCTTGAGAATCCGTTTTGAGGCTTGTTTGCCTACACGGTGTCTTCGTCCTTCCATTTTAACCATTCCTGATAATAACCCCAGATGAAGGCCAGGCTGGCCCCGGCCGCGATCCCTGTAAAGGCTGCAAGTATCTTCAGGGCGCAACTGCCTTTACCTTTTATCGGGGCGAGTTCTTTGTGGCAATATTTACAGACTATGGCCTCTTTCTTGATCTTTTCCTTGCAGTACGGACATATCCTTCCAAACATGGATTATTCGCCCCCTATCTTTTCTTTATAGAATATATGAGCTTATGTCGGTTTGTCAAAATAAAACCAATTGGATCTCTAGGGCTGCCAGCACGCAATGCCTCCACGGAATCCGGATGCAATATCCGGATAGTATCTATGGATGAATTTTTGTACCGCCTGACATCGGGCGGATCATTGTGAGAGATACGCCGGCCGTTTGGCTAAGATGCGCCAATATCGCAAGGTCTAAAGGTTCATTGCGATCAGCGGCTTGCTGGATTTGCGCATCCTTAAGCTTTACAATGATTTTGTCAACCAAGGCCTCTGATCCGGCATTTCCGGATGAAAGGCCTTCAGCCCTAACGCTGCCCTCGACAGCCGGAATGACCGGTCCGGCCCAGAGCACGTCGGAAAGCATGCCGATCTTTGCCGTGATGGCCTTTGTCTCTTCAAGGCTCAGCGGTTGAGGCAGGGTTAGGACCTGTCCGCCGGTAGGTGTAACCCGTGCCCGTGTCAGCGTTATGCCGGCTGCATCTGAAAGGCGGCCAAGCGCTTCAGCGGTAAGCGGGGCCATATTCATTGCAGATGCTTGGGACCGCAACATTACAATGATTTCGGTTACTTTGGGTTGGGCGGACCGTCCTTTATTGATCACATTAGACCCGCTCTGGGCCGCACATGCGTAATACCTGACAGAATCAGGCCAAACGCGGCGATGCCATAAAAATACCTTGCAGTTTACAAGATAGTTTACAGGAAAACGGTGGGCTGCCCATAACCCCTGACTCCTTTTGCTTAAGTTTATTTAAATCCATACGCCGACAGGTTTATTACCCTTGAAGATTCTATATTATATTAGATAGTGTTGAGTTTTTAAAAATACAACTAAAAAATGGAGGTTAAGCAGAAGGCGTATCTTTTTGAATTGATGGAATAGCATCTGACGGGCGGATATAAAGGGGTTTGAGCGCGTTTATGTCATCCGCCAGCCCTGATTTAAATCTCTGCTCGGCGATAAGCCCTATGTTTGCCGCCCTTACATGGGCAAGGTGTTCGGGCGCGATATTAATGCACCTGTCCGCCGTTTCAAGGCGGTTTGTCTCAAGAAGAGGCACCCCTTCACCAAGCAGAAAGACCCTGCCGCCAGGCGGTATTGAGCTGACCACCTCCTTGGGTCCGATTACATGAAAAGAGCTGATCCTGTCCGCGCCGCAGTCGTAGCGGCATCTATAACAGGCTGTATATACTTGGCCTTTTCTTGCATCCAGCACCGGACAGATTACATCACCCGGGCAGCCGGCGATGTTGGCCGCAAGCGCGTCAAGCGTAGGCACGCCTACAATAGGGACGCCGAGGGAAAAAGCCAGGCCTTTTGCAGTGGATAGGCCTATCCTTAGGCCAGTAAAACTCCCTGGCCCAAGGCTTATGCCTATCAATTTTATGTCGGACCACTCAATACCTAAGTCTTTGAACAGCCGTCCGGCCGCGCCCAAAAGCCTTCTGGAATAGGTTTCGTGGCCAGCGGTCATAATTTCTCCAATGAGTACGCCGTCTTTAAGAACAGCTGCCCCACCGAATGCGCCCGATGTCTCCAAGGCCAGGGTGAGCATTGGATCAGGGGGTCTTGACCGGCGGGATGATCCCAAGGAGTCTTATTATGTCGTTGTAGAATACAAAAAGCATGAGCGCGCTAAGGAGCGCGATCCCGATCTTCTGGGCAAATTCCATCTGTTTTATTGAAAGCGGACGGCCTATCGTTGCCTCTATGGCATAGAATGCTATGTGCCCGCCATCGAGGACTGGTATGGGCAAGAGATTGAGGAGTCCAAGATTTATGCTGAGCATCGCGATGAAATAAAAGAGATTCAAAAACCCCAGATGGGCCTGTTCTCCGGCAAGTTGGGCTATCATTATGGGGCCGCCCAGCGTGGATAGCGGGATAACCCTCTGTATGATTTTCAAAAGACCCTGCACTGTAAGGATGATTATTTCCCACGTCCTTATGGAGGCCTTGGTGACGGCCTCAAGGGGGTTTAATTTTTCGATCTCAAGATTTCCAGCGGCCGTGACACCTATTATAGGGGCCTTCACTTCCTCGCCGAATATGTTTTTTAGTTTGCTTATGTGCGGCTTGACCGTCACATCAAATTCCTTGGATCCCCTTTTAATGAAGAGGTCTATATTGTGTCCAGGGCCTTTTTTGATCAGTTCCGAGACCTCTTGCCATGTCTTTACCGCGTGGCCGTCTATGGCCATGATCTTGTCGCCCTTCATAAGGCCCGCCTTTTCGGCTGGCGAGGCGGCCTGCACATCCCCTATGTCAGGAAGAAGGACGGGATTGCCGTAGGCAAGGAATATTACAAAAAATATGAACCATGCGAATATGAGGTTGAACAACGGTCCTGATGAAACCACTGCGGCCCTTTGCCATACAGGCCGATGGGAAAACGACCATTTGACGTCATCGGGCGGCACGGATTCTTCTGGTTGCTCCCCCAGCATCTTTACAAAACCGCCGAGCGGGAAGGCAGAGACGCAGTAGTCCGTGGCTCCGCGGACCACTCCAAAGAGTCTTGGTCCAAAACCTATGGAGAATTTTAAGACCTTTATGCCGAGCTGTCTGGCCACTATGAAGTGGCCAAACTCGTGTACCAGAATAAGGAGGCTTAAGACCAATAGAAAAGACCAGGCAGTTGTCATGATTTTGTTCCTAGCGTTTGGGAGGGTTTGTTTGACGGATAAAATTTTCCGCCTTGAGTCTTGCCAGGGCGTCCGCCCTTAATACATCGTCAAGACAGGTTATTTCTTCTGATGGGAAATTTTCGAGAACCGCGGCGGTTGTCTCGGCTATTTTCATGAAGTCTATCCGTCCGTTAAGGAAGGCCTCGACAGCCATTTCATTTGAGGCATTGAGTGCGGTGGTGGCGGTTCCGCCGGTTCTTGCAGCCTTATAGGCCAGATTGATGCACGGGAATCGTTCCATATCCGGTTGCTCGAAGGCAAGCGGGCCGGTTTTTGTAAGATCGAGTGGAGACAGGTCCAACTTCATCCGTTCCGGCCATGCCAGGGCATAGGCTATCGGGATCCGCATGTCTGCGATGGCCATCTGCGCCACCACCGAGCCGTCTATATATTCGACCATTGAATGGACTATGCTTTGGGGGTGGACGAGCATCTCGATCCTGTCGACGCCAACGTCAAAGAGCCATCTCGCCTCTATCATTTCAAGCCCTTTATTCATAAGGGTCGCTGAGTCAACCGATATCTTGGCCCCCATGGACCACTTGGGGTGTCTTATCGCGTCGGCAGCGCTTGCCCTGGCCAGTTTTTCCATGGAGAAATCCTTGAAAGGCCCGCCCGAGGCCGTGAGTATAAGCCGCCTTACGTCTTCTTTTCTGTGTCCAGCCATACACTGGAAGATGGCTGAGTGTTCGCTGTCAACGGGCACCAGGTTGCAGCCGTTTTTTTTAGCAAGCCGCATTACCAGTGGACCGGCCGTCACCAGTGATTCCTTGTTGGCGAGGGCTATATCTTTTCCTGCCTCAAGGGCCGCAATGGTCGGTATAAGACCGGCGGCGCCCACCATGGCCGATATTACGATATCTGTTTCCGGCATGCCTGCTACCGCTTTATAGCCATCTTTGCCGTATAATATTCTTACAGGCGGAAGATCAGGTATGGATGCCGTTTCCTCGGCAAGCTCCGGCGTCATGACGGCCACTAGCCTTGGCCTGAAGGCCCTGATCTGTTCGGCCAAAAGCTTAGTGTTTCTGCCTGCCCCGAGCCCGGCCACCCTTATCCGTCCATTGGATTTGGCCGCCACGTCTAAGGCGTTTCTTCCTATGGAGCCTGTAGAGCCAAGGATTGAGACGGTCTTAGTTGTCTTCATTTAAAATACGCATAATTTTTTGTTAAATATAATATCCAATACATTAAAGGGGTAGCCAATAAGAGGGCGTCTATCCTATCGAATATTCCGCCGTGGCCAGGCAGAATGGAGCCAGAGTCCTTAAATCCCGATGAGCGTTTCATGAGGGATTCGGCCAAATCTCCGATCTGGCCTATTGCGCCCAGAACGGCCGCCAGAGAGCCTATTAGAAGCGGATTTATTTCTTTAAAAAATATATATCCAAGCCCTGTCCCCATGACAATGCTGCCCAAGAGGCCGCCTATAGCGCCTTCAACTGTTTTGCCCTTACTTAGCGCAGGATATAGTTTGTGTCTTCCGATTGCGTTTCCCGTATAAAAGGCGCCTATGTCGCCTGTAAATATTACACAGAGCAGAAAGATTATCCATTCCCTTCCGGCATCAAGGGATCTTATGAATATAAAATGGGTGGCGCACATCCCTATATAGATGTCTCCCACCAAAAACGTAGCCCAGCTCAATAGGGGGTTGGGCCATGTCTTGAAAGACAATATAAATATGCAGATGCTGCCGATGACCGCAAGATAGAGCCCTGCGACAAGGGTCGCGGGCCCAGTGCTAATTATTGTCAGTACTAGAGGTAAGAGGCCAAGGCCAATGCCGAGCGATTGTATGCGCCTGGCAGAGGGGAACGCCATAGCGAAATATTCCTTCAGACATAACCCTGTCACGGCAACGAGCAGGGCATAAGATACGGCCTTGCCCCACCATATGATAGCGAGTGCCGCCAGGGCGAGGGGGATGGCCGTTATAACCCTTTGCCTGTGCATGGACCAGCCAACTGTTCGGCGGTAAGACCGAACTTCCTTTCTCTTTTTCCGTATTCTGAAAGCGCGGCCAAGAAATCATCCTTGGCAAAGTCGGGCCACAGGGTGGAGGTTACGTATATTTCGGCGTAGGCGGCCTGAAACAGCAAGAAATTGCTGAGTCTTTCCTCGCCGCTTGTCCTGATGACAAGGTCTGGATCAGGCAGCCCCGCTGTATATAAGCAGCCGGCGAAGAGTCTTTCATCTATATCGGAGAGTTTTATCTCGCCGCTTAGACATCTTCCAGCAAGTATCTTGGCCGCCCTGACGATTTCAGACCTCCCGCCGTAGCTGAGCGCAAGGTTCAATATCATTTCTTTGTTTACGGACGTCTTGCTGACAGTCTCCATGAGGCGTATCTTCACCTTGTCCGGCAGTCTATCGGTGTCGCCTATGGTCCTGAGCGCGATCCGGTTCCCGAGAAGCTCGGCAAGCTCGCTTTCCAAATAATCAACCAAGAGGTCCATCAGGGCGCTTACTTCGTCCCTTGGCCGGTTCCAGTTTTCCTGAGAAAAGGCGTACAATGTCAAGACCTGGATGCCAAGCTCCCTGGCCAGCCTGACAACAGAGCGTACGGCCTTTACGCCTTCCCTGTGACCCATAATCCTTGGCAGCCCTCTTGATTTGGCCCACCTGCCGTTTCCGTCCATTATGATGGCTACATGTTTTGGGAGCCTTGCAAGGTCTTTTGAAATGGCCATAATAAAAGACCTAGAATTCCATGATCTCTTTTTCTTTTATCGCGAGGATGCCGTCGATTTTTTTGATGTGTCCGTCGGTGATTTTTTGTATCTCGTCTTGGAGTTTAAAAAGGCCGTCTTCAGACAGGCTTTTATCTTTCTTTTGAGCCTTTAATTTTTCCAGTATGTCTCTGCGGATGTTCCTTACCGTTACCTTGCACTCTTCGGCCACTTTTTTAACCATTTTAACCAGTTCTTTTCTTCTCTGTTCGGTCAAGGGTGGGATGTTGATCCTGATCATCTTTCCGTCGCTGTTGGGGGTCAGCCCCAATTCGGACTTCAGCACCGCCTTTTCGATAAGTCCAAGGGCGTTTACGTCCCAAGGCTGAATGGTGAGCACTCTGCTTTCGGGTGCGGCTATTGTAGCCAGTTGATTAAGCGGCATGGTTGTCCCATAGTAATCAACCTTGACGCCTTCAAGAAGAGCGGGGGCCGCCCTGCCGGTCCTTATTCTCGCAAGCTCTTTTTGGAAGACCTCTATGGCCTTATCCATTTTGGCCCTTGTATCTTTCATCACCGCATCGTCCACAGCTATTCTCCTTTGACAACAGTTCCTATTCTTTCGCCAAAGATGGCGCGTTTTATGTTGCCCGGAATCTTCATGTTGAATACCATTACAGGCAGATGCCCGTCGCTGGCCATGGAAATGGCTGTAGCGTCCATGGCCCTTAGGCCTTTTTCAAGTATATCTTGGTAGGTTAGTTCATCAAATTTGGCCGCGCCGCAGTCTTTTTTAGGGTCCTTGTCGTATATGCCATCAACCCCGGTGGCCTTTAAAAGGACCTCGGCCTTGATCTCAAGGGCCCTCAATGTGGCCGCTGTATCAGTGGTGAAAAAGGGGTTCCCTGTACCAGCGGCGAATATCACGACCCTGCCCTTTTCAAGATGTCTGATGGCCTGTGCCCTTACAAACGGCTCGGCCACTCCACCTGTCTCTAGGGCGGACATGACCCTTGCCGGCACGTGATGCCTTGCCAATGAATCTTGAAATGCAAGGGCGTTTATAATGGTGGCGAGCATGCCCATCTGGTCGGCCATGGCCCTGTCCATTCCCTGCGCCGCGCCTGCAACGCCCCTGAATATGTTGCCGCCGCCTATGACAATACCCATCTGCACGTCCGATTCATGAATCTGCGATATCTCTTCAGCCAAGGCATCCACGGTGGAGGCTGAAATCCCATAAGGGAGGTCTCCCATGAGCCCTTCTCCGCTGAGTTTCAGGAGGACCCTTTTGTAGACAGCCTTGGGATTTTCCTCCAGCATGGCCCTATTCAACTCCGATTTGATAGCGGATAAAGCGCCTTATGGATATATTTTCTCCCATCTTTGCTATTAGATCGTTCAGAAGGTCTTGTATGGATATGTCAGGATTTTTTACAAAGGGCTGCTCGAGGAGGCATATCTCTTTATAAAATTTTTCAATACGTCCGGTCACCATCTTTTCCGCTATATGTTCTGGCTTGCCTGCATCTATCGCCTGATTTTTGTATATCTCCCTTTCTTTCTCCAAAATATCCTGCGGGACGTCCTCTCTTTTTATGCAGACCGGGTTTGATGCCGCTATGTGCATGGCTACATCCTTGGTGAATTGGATAAATTGGTCGGTCTTGGCCACAAAGTCTGTCTCGCAGTTGATCTCAACCATCACGCCAAGTTTGCTGCCGGCGTGTATGTATGATTGTATGGCGCCCTCAGAGGTGGCACGCCCGGCCCTTTTGGCCGCTACCGCGAGGCCTTTTTGACGGAGCCATGCAATCGCCTTTTCCATGTCGCAGTCGCATTCCTGAAGGGCCTTTTTACAATCCATCATTCCTGCATTGGTCCTGTCCCTCAACTCCTTGACCTTTGCGGCGGATATATCAGCCATTGTGAAATCCTCCTAAAATTTTTAATCAAATTAGGTTATTAATTGGGATATGAGGCCTTAAATTAACCTTCAGCCGCCAATTCCTCCGATGATTCGGCCGTGTCTTCTTCGATACCTTCCTTGGTCGGCATGTCTTTTCCTCCCTCGGGGGCCGTTGAAATTCCGGCCGCATCTCCGGCCGTCTCTTTGTCTGTGGCCGCCTGTTGTGATTCGATAAGGCGCTGCCTGCCTTCTATGGCCGCATCCGCTATTTTGGCGGTGATGAGTCTTATGGCGCGTATGGCGTCGTCATTGCCAGGGATAGCATAGCCGATTCCATCCGGGTCACAATTGGTGTCAACAATAGCCGTAACTGGTATACCCAGTTTGTTGGCCTCCTTTACGGCTATCTCTTCCTCGTTGGAATCGACTACAAACAATGCCGATGGCAATGAGGTCATATTTTTTATGCCACCCATGTTAAGGGTGAGTTTCTGACGCAATCTATCCATTTGGAGGATTTCTTTTTTGGGGAATTTTTCTATGCTCTTATCCTCGAACATGGCGTCAAGTCTTTTAAGCTTTTCGATGCCCTTCTGGATTGTGGCGAAATTTGTAAGGGTTCCGCCCAGCCATCTGTTGTTGACGTATGGCATTTCGCAGCGCATGGCCTCTTCGGCTATCGCGTCCTGGGCCTGTTTTTTAGTGCCGACAAAAAGTATTGTACCTCCCTGCTCTGTCAAGCCGGTTACAAAGTCATAAGCCGCCTTAAAAAGTTTTACCGTCTTTTGGAGGTCTATAATGTAGATCCCGTTCCGCGCGCCAAAGATGTATGGCTTCATCTTTGGATTCCAGCGCCTTGTCTGATGTCCGAAGTGCACGCCCGCCTCTAAAAGATGTTTCATAGTTACGTAACCCATTTTTCCTCCTGAAGTTTGTGGTTTTTGCCTCCGCTAAACAAAAATAACCCTGAACCGTCGCGGATTAAAAGACGGCACCACAGGGGGCATGTTTAGCGTGCGTGATCTTTAAAATCTTATCTTTTTAACACCAAGGGTCAGCTTTGGCAAGCGTCAGAAGATTAGCGCTTATTGAGGTAAAGGGGGGCGGCATTTCGCTATGCCGCCCCATGCATCGTTGGTGTGTTATATCGTTGATTGTTATTGGGTTCTGCTCGAGGTTTATTGTTGACCTGTCAGGCGGTCTTGATTTCTATCTGCCTTGGTTTTGCCTCCTCTTTCTTGGGCAGTACGAGCTTTAGTACCCCTTTTTCATAGGTAGCTGTTATTTTTTCGGTATTTACAGAGACAGGCAGCCTGATCATCCTTGAAAAGGAGCCGCACCTTGTCTCTATGCGATGGTAGTTTTCATCTTTTTCTTCTGTTTGTTTCTTCTTCTCGCCCTTGATCGTCAATAGATCGCCCGTCATTGACACCTCGATATCTTTAGGGTCCATGCCAGGCACCTCCGCCTTTACAACCAAGGCGTCTTTTGTCTCAGAGAGATCTATGGCGGGGACCCATGTCCCCTCTGCCCCCAGCAGCTCTCTGCCCCCAAAAAAATCTTCCCAGATCTTATCCATTTCCCGCCTTAGGTTGCTCACTTCCCGGAAAGGCCTCCATGGCTGAATTTCAAACATATCCATTTCCTCCTTTTTGTTTTTTAATAGAAAATTAAGTTTTGTATAGATTAAGTCAAGAGGGATGGTTTTATGAAAACTCTGGCAATAATATGGCTTAAGGAATAATAAAAAAGACCCTATGGATAAGGGCCTTTTTTATTATTTTTTT
>JAJYLJ010000060.1 GCA_021787835.1 Deltaproteobacteria bacterium
TCGTGCCAATGAAGATACTTGCCGTTGATTTCTCAAGGACGGCGTCACCGCTTTCCGGCTTCACTACATCCGGCACGTCTCTGTCCCTTGAACCAAGAGCCATGAATGAAGGCAACCGGCCAACCTCTTTGACATTGAAGCGTCTCATCATGGAATAGATATACCAGGAAGACCGGAACTCCGCGGCAGGAGGGGTTATCAAGGTATAGACAATGGGCATCTTCCTTCTTAAGTGTTTAACCAAGGATGTCAAATTTTCCAGGAACTCTTCTCTATTGAATATCCTGTCGACAAGACCGTTTTGGACATCCCATACTACGAGACAGGAATGGGACGGATCTACTATCTCTTGAAGGTTCTCATAGATGACAACACCGTTTGTCTTCTGCATATTCGCTCGCTTTCATTTCTAAATCTTCTCTATAAATTTTTAGACCGCACGGATACACGCTGTCAAGGGGCCTTGGGCAAACCAGGGGGGCCGTGGCATCAATTGATACTCAATTCAAGCTTGGCGGGAATTGACTTCTCGTGCCCCTCGGTCTGCACGACGCCGCCAGCGATTATCCTTGAGGCGTTCACCCCAAACCTGCCGGTGAGTTCCTGGACTATCGCCGCCCCCCGTCGCCCGGCCAGGTTCTGCAACTCGGCCTCAGGTAGCGGGGCCTCCTCAACCAGATACCCGAACAGTGCCTTGTAAAAATTGTAATCCTCGCTGGCCCGTCCGAGCAGGGCCAGGACAGGGTTGACACGATGGGCCTTTTTGCCTGTGGTCTTTTCATAACCGGCCTGAAAAGCGGCCAATTTGTCACCGGCCATCTTTTCCAGGGCGAGCTGGGTCCCGGCGTTGCCATAGGCGATTATGCCTGGCTCTTCACCTGGGCCCAGTTTCTCCCCAAGTCTCTGCGCAAGCGCACGGCGAAGCTGCATGGACTTAAGCGCTGTGTCGTCCAGGGAAGGATCAAAACCGCCGTGTACTATGAGCTTAAGCTGTTTTCGTTTACCAAGGGCCTCAGCTATTTTTTCAAGCTTTTCCTGTTCCGGCGGGGCCGGATCGGCCCTGCCCGGTTCAAAGAAAACCGTCTCTAGATTTTTGGAATGGCGGCCCACCAGCGATGCCAAGAGGCGAAACGGCGATGTCACAATCTTGGTGAGCAGGCTAAACAGCGCCTGCCTGATGATGCGCCCGTAAGAGAATTCCGGGTGGTCGATGTTGCCTCTTACCGGCACCGCGATATCGATTTTGCCATCACTGTCTTTGAGCAGGGCGACGGCCAAATCAAGCGGCAGATCCACGGCGCGGGGGCTTTTGATCCGCCCGCCCAGGGTGAAATCCTTAAGCACTACCGAGTTATTGCTCAAAAGTTCGCTGTTTTTGATGTTGTAATCAAGATCAAGGTTTAACTTGCCCGAGGTGATCGCGCGTCCGGCGAAGGTAGCGCTGTAAGGGGACAAGGGCTCCATGGCGATATTGCGGAAGGTTACCCTGATGTCCGTGAACTGCTTGGGGTTGACCGTGGCAAGGCTGCCCTCGGCCCTGGCCTGACCGAACCGGCCGACCTGGCCTTCGAATTTGATCGAAGTGCGGCCGCCGGGTTTTGTGGAGATGCCCGCGGCCCAGCCCTTTAACCGCTCAATCCGGGTGGCAAAGGGCAGGACCAGACTGAGATCGGCAAAATCGGCCACTCCGTTCTCAAGATGGATACGATTTATCGCCACCGGGAAGGACTGCTTTGCCGATTCCTTCCTCGACTCCTGGGCCACCCCGGTTTCCCGTCTGCGGACCTTGGCCAGATTGAGGCTTTTGTCCTTGAAAATGACGATCTTCGTCTCAGGCTCCAGCAGCCGGATGTCCTTGATTGCCAGATGGTCCGGGTTTAAGCCGAAGTCAAGCCCGCTGGCAACAAGTTCTCTCCAGGAGAGAAAGCGCTCGCCGGTGCCGGCCTCGTTGAGCAGGAATCTTTCAATTCCAGCCTCTCCCTCCAGGCGCAATGAGGGCCGCGCCCCCTCTGGGGCATAGACAAGATGCATATCCGCCGAAAGCCTGCCAGAGACAAGGGCCAAAGCTGCCTGCTGGGCGACCAGCGGCCGCAGCGGATCCAGGTTTAGGCGCGCAATTGAAACATGCGCCTCGATCTTTCCGCCAGGCTGGGATATGGTCCCTGTCAGGTGGGCAGAGCCGCCTTGCCGCACCCCTGCCTGGGCCTCGAAGGTAATTGGTTCCCCGCCGGCGCTGTCGAAATTTTTCACCTCAGCCCGTAGACCGGTCAGGTCATAAGCCAGGGGCGGTTTGCCCCCCTGGTTGATGAAACCGGCATGTACCCCGGAGACACAAAATTCGTTGAGCGCCAACCTCCAAGGGCGTTTTGGGGCGGAACCTCCCTCTTCCCGCGTGATCTGCCGCCCTGCCTCGGGACGGCCCTTTTTGCCCTCTGCTTGTTTATAGGCGCCGGCCGCAGCCCGAGTGAAGGTCGCTCCGCCGCCGGTAATGGCGAGGCGCTTGATAGAAGCCTCGCGCCCGCCAAGATCAATGCCACCCCCGGCCAGCGACATATTGAGGTTCGCCTCCAGGCTAACTGGAACGGCCAGACTTGCATCGCGGTAATGCAGGCCGAGTCCGGCCGCTGAGAAAGACCCTATACTTACCCTCCATTGCGGCGTCTCACCGGTATCGGGCTTGGTCTTTACGGCCGGTCTTTTTGGGGCCGGGGATCGCGGAGTCGCCTTGCCCAGCCTTTGCCAGTTGCCAATGCCTGTCTTGTCGACCAGGGCCGTCACGTATCCTCCCCTAAGTGTGACGGAGGGGAAGACCATCCGGCGTGCGGCAAAGTCGATCCGTCCGCCAGCGACGCTTAGGTTTTCTAATTTCAGAAGCGGCCTTGCCGCACCCTTTTCCATAAGGGACAAGCCGCGGAGCGTAAAGTTTAATGGGTTCACCAGCAGTGCTGGTTCTCCGTTATGGTATGAAAAATTATAGCTTGCCGTAAGCTTGGCGATGCCGGTTGGCTCCGCCAGGTTCAGACGGTCACGGAACTGGTTCCAAACCGCGGCCGGTTTGAAGTCCTTGATTGCGATTGTGCCGGTTGCCGAGATAGGCTGGAGCGACATCTTGCCTCGCCAGCCAAGCGCTCCTCCAGCGGGCAAGGATGCGGCAAGGGCGTACGTGCCGCGATGTCCGGCAAGGGTGGAGATGTTGCTTAGCTCAAGGTCTATGTGCCTGACCGTCGTCTCAACCGGCCTCGCCTTGGAAAGGTCGCTCAACCGCACTGTACCGCCGGAGAGTGCCATGTGCTTCAATAACAGGCGCATGACGGCCCCTCTATCCGCCTTCACAGGCCCGGCTTGTCTGGGCGGCTTACCTCCTGCGAATTTAACCAGGTTTAAGCGGCCGTCCGTGCCGATCACCAGATGAAGGATCGGCCTTTCAATGGTGAGATCGGCGAATATCCAGGCGCCACGGAAAAGGCCCTCAGGCTCAAGGTCGACAAAGAAGCGTTGCACAAAGAGGAACGGTTTCTTGTCTATCTGCAAATTGATTTTCTCGGCCTCGAAGGTTAAAAGAAATGGATTGATCCGTACCTGTCCGAGCCGGAGCTGGGCATGAAACTGCTTGGCTGCATACTGTGTGGCATACCATCTGATGAGATACGGGGCCAGGAAAAATCCAGCCAATGTATAGAATATTAACGGCAAGGCGATGCCAACGCCTATTATTGAGAGGCGGTGGCGCGAAAGCGGCGGCATTAAAAGGAGCTTGCGCAATTTTTTGGTATTCTTTGACATGGCGTAGCCTACCCGTAACCAAGGGCGACGAACTTATTCTCAGACCGAAACCGCAGGTCCTGGGTGCAAGGATATTTTTCCCCATTGTAACACAATAAGAAATTTGCGGCTCATGTCATAACTTAGCAATAGAGACATTCTAAACAAACCGACCCGGCCCTTGAAAAGACAACAGCGGATGGACTAGCGATCAGGGACGGTTATTGCCATAGCCCTAACCAGTCAGTCCCAAAAAAACCGGATTCTCGCTGATCCTCTGAGAGAACCGTGGGGAAAAACCGTGAGGGTTTCCCATGAAAGACCCCTGCATAACTCCTGGTCAAGGCGGGCCGCGGCCGAGCTCCCCCTTCCCTGGCAGTGGACACACGCCCACGGGCCAGGCCATGCGGCCTTGGCCCTGCCGCCTATGCGGGATACCAGGCCACGGCCCGCCGGTTGCGCAAAGATCCCTCTGAGGAAATGAGACAGATTGTTGACGGACTGGATGAGATAATAAAGGCTTTGACTTGGCGGGCGATAGGCGATTCGAACGCCTGACCTTTGGCTCCGGAGGCCAACGCTCTATCCAACTGAGCTAATCGCCCTTTCATAATAGAGAGTATATACTAGATATGACAAAAAACCTAAGTAGAGGCCAAAAAATACTTTACCATTCATTGCTTGTCAATTTGTTACGTTGTTACGACTTGTTACGACAGGCAGGGTATCTTTTCCCTGGTAGCGGACGTCACGCCCGCAGCCTGCCGACTATACAAGATTGCTACAACAATAGAAGCCGCATTTTCTTAAACTAGTCCTTGTAAATTTTGGTGTTACCACTTACATTTTCAGCTCAATGTATTTTATTCAGGCCAAGGGCCCAGGAGGCTAGCTTTTCATGTTAAAAATCGAAGACCTTTGGGTGGATATCCACGGAAAAGAGGTCCTGAGAGGTATAAATCTTCATATAGGGCGGGGGGAAACCCACTGTCTTTTCGGGAAGAACGGCTCCGGCAAGACCACGCTTCTTATGACGATCATGGGTTTTTCGGGCTATGAGATCAAACAGGGACGCATCTCATTTAAGGGTCAGGACATAACAAAAACCCCTTTAAATGAACGCTCGGCCATGGGCGCAGGGCTCTTGTTCCAGCGCCCGCCGACCTTAAGGGGCGTTAAACTTAAAGACATGCTCGCCGTATGCCGGAGGGGTAAAGATGATTCAGGCCTAGCGGAGCAACTCGCCGTGAAATACGGATTTGACCGTTTCCTCGAAAGGGAGGTGAATCTAGGCTTTTCAGGAGGGGAGATAAAAAAGTCAGAGCTTTTACAGCTCCTTGCCCAGAACCCTGATCTGACACTGCTTGACGAACCCGAATCCGGGGTTGACATAGAAAACCTCCAGATCATAGGCGACATGATCAGAAAACTCCTTCAAAAGGACATCCATAGAAACAGGCAGAAATCAGGCCTCATCATCACCCACACAGGGTTTATCCTGAACTACGTGGCGGCTGACAGGGGCCACGTCATGTTGGACGGCCAGATATACTGTCAGGGAAATCCGCTTGAGATATTCGAGGGGATACAGAAATACGGCTATGAGGAGTGTGTCAGATGTCGTCAGTAACCCATGAAGAAAACATGAAAAAACCTGTAAGCCAGGGAGGGGACGAGGCCCTGATAAGGCGGTTCAGCCCCGCATCCCAGGCCGAGCCTTTGAAAAACGCTGAACTACTTGAGAAAGACGAGGTCGAAAAGCTAAAGGATACTGGGTTTGATCTCTCTGGCGAGGGCAGAAGCGGCACATTCCTGATGGCGAACTGCGGTGTGACCAAATGCGCCTGCGGCGGCGTAAGGGGCGTTGAACTCATGCCCGTCACAGAGGCCCTGAAAAAATACGGCTGGCTCAAGGAATACTGGTGGCAGCTCGTTGAGGCGGATAAGGACGCATTCACAAAGGAGACGGAACGCGGGCTTGACAACGGCTATTTCATCCGGGCCCTGCCGGGCGAAAGGATCGTCTATCCGCTCCAGACCTGTCTCTATATCAGGAGCGACAACACCGCCCAGCGTGTCCACAACATCGTGATAGCCGAAGAGGGCTCGGAGCTTCACGTCATAACAGGCTGCGCCACCCACCCGCACCTGACATCGGGCCTCCACATAGGGGTATCGGAGTTTTATGTAAAAAAGGGGGCGAAGATCGTCTTCACGATGATCCACAACTGGGGCGAGGATGTCTATGTGAGACCGAGAACCGGCGTAAGGGTCGAGGAAGACGGGGTCTTTCTTTCAAACTACATCACATTAAAAGGCGTGAAGTCCATACAGACCTACCCAGTCGCGTATTTGACCGGTACGAACGCCCTTGCCCGCTTCAACTCTGTAATCGTAGCCCCCAAAGGCTCTCACATCGACACCGGTGCGAAGGTCGTTCTGGAAGCCCCCGGGGCGAAATCAGAGATAATATCGCGCACCATCTCTTACGGAGGGCGCATCATTGCAAGGGGCCACCTTGTCGGCCTCGCCAAGGGCGTAAAGGCCCATCTCGAATGCCAGGGCCTCATCCTTTCCGAGGAAGGGGTCATCCATGCCATACCGGAACTCGAGGCCCACGTGGCTGACGTTGACATGTCGCATGAGGCGGCTGTCGGCAAGATCGCAAAAGAGGAGATCGAGTATCTCATGGCCAGGGGTCTAAGCGAGGAGGAGGCCACATCCACGATAGTGCGCGGTTTTTTGAACGTGGAAATCGAGGGTCTTTCAAAGGAACTGAATGAAGAGCTTAAATCAATAGCGACCGAGGGACAAAAAGGCATGTGAAAGCTTGTGCCGGCCCTTTGCCTGGATGGATTGCCATGAAGATAGCACTTGCCCAGATAAACCCCACGATAGGGGCGTTCGAACAAAACATCGGGCTCATGGTCAATTGCGCCGATACGGCCAGGGCCAAGGGCTGCGATCTTATAATATTCCCTGAGCTGTCCCTGAGCGGATACCCGCCACGGGATCTGCTTGAACAGACCGGCTTTGTCAATGACAGCATCGACGCCCTGCAACTCCTGATCCGGTCCATAAACGGCATAGGCGTACTTGCCGGCTGTATTACATTAAATACCGAGGGCCAGGGCAAACCCATATACAACACGGGCGTATTGTTCGAAAACGGCGAGGTCATCGGGACGGCGCAAAAAAGGCTCCTTCCCAATTATGATGTCTTTGACGAGACGAGATACTTTGAGCCCGGCAGATCAAGCAAAGCCGTAAGGTACAAGGGGTTAAGGCTTGGGATAGCCATATGCGAGGACATATGGAACGACCCCTCAATGTTCCCTGCCCACATATATCATGTTGACCCTGTATCAGAACTTGCAAGGGCGGGCGCGGACATATTCATCAGCATCTCCGCCTCGCCCTTCGAGATGGGGAAGGGTTCATTCCGCCGCCAGCTTGTAACCCACCTCTCCAAGAGATATAAAAGGCCTTTTATCTACGTGAATACCGTAGGGGGGCAGGACTCGGTAATATTCGACGGGGCGAGTTTCGCCGTCACACCCGATGGAAATACCGTCTGCCAGGCCCTTGATTTCTCACCCGACATTGTTGAATTCGACACCGACAGCCTCTGTGGAGAGATGCACCCTGTCTCAGAGCCCAGGGAAGAGGCGGTTGTAAGGGCCCTTGGCCTCGGCCTTACGGATTACATGAGAAGGTGCGGCTTTAAAAAGGTGGCGCTGGGCTTGAGCGGCGGGATCGATTCGGCGCTTACCGCGGCCATAGCCGCAAGGGTTCTAGGCAGAGAAAATGTCCTTGGCGTGCTTATGCCGTCTCCGTTTACCTCGCAAGAGAGCATCGAAGACGCCCTGGAGCTTGCCAAAAACCTCGGGATCAATACACTGACCATCCCGATAACAGGGGTATTCGACTCATATCTCAAGACCTTGGAAACAGCCTTTTCCGGCAGGCCTTTTGACACGACCGAGGAGAATCTCCAGGCCAGGATCAGGAGCAACATCCTGATGGCTGTATCAAACAAATTCGGGCACATGGTCCTGGCTACCGGCAACAAGACAGAACTTGCGGTCGGCTACTGCACATTATATGGCGACCTCACAGGCGGATTCGCCCTCATTTCAGACATATCAAAGACCATGGTCTATAGCCTAGCCAGACATCTAAATTCCATTAACCATGTGATCCCCGAAAGGATTTTCACAAAGGCCCCGTCAGCCGAACTAAAACCTAATCAAAAGGACCAGGATGAACTCCCACCCTATGACATATTAGATGCGATAATCGAGCTCTACGTAGAAAAGAACATGCCCCCATGCAAGATTATCTCCATGGGCCTTGACCGTGAAATCGTCAAAAAGGTCATAAACATGGTCACCAGAAGCGAATACAAACGCCACCAGGCCCCGCCAGGCCCAAAGGTCACCACAAAGGCATTTGGATATGGCAGGAGATTTCCGCTCGCCCAAGGCTACATGTGGAAGCTCTAGAAAAGCCTCTTGCCGCCATTGCGCCAACATCACAATAACCGTAACCGCAAACCCCATAAGGGACCCGGATGCAATTCCCCGCCAAGGCGACCTCGGCCAGTCCTGCCGATTGCAACGGGGTCGTATGTGCAATAAAAAAGTGTCAAAAAAATGTCATAAATTATTTGACACACCCCATGAGATTATTATAGGGTTATTTAATTAGAATGCCTTTGGGAAAAGGTTTTTGCCGCCGGATTCATCGCTTGTCGGCAAGGCGCCCCGGCACAAAGGCCCTATATGAAGAAAGATGGCATACCTTTAAAGAGTCCAAATGGAGGCTGACGCAAGGAGCGTCATAAAAGGGGATGGCATGGGGATTCAATTTGACTGCATAGTCGGCGAAAGCGCCGCAATGCAAGAGGTATTCAGGCTGATCAGGAAGGTGGCTGACGCTGATAGCACGATTCTTATAACAGGAGAGAGCGGAACAGGCAAGGAGCTGATAGCCCGCGCCATACACAAGACCGGCAAAAGAAAGGATGGGCCGTTCATCCCTGTCAACTGCGCCGCCATACCAGCCGAACTCCTTGAGAGCGAACTTTTCGGCCATGAAAAAGGGGCCTTCACCCATGCCATCCGCACAAGAATAGGCCGCTTTGAGTTGGCCGACAAGGGCACCATATTTCTGGATGAGATAGGGGAAATGAACCCCAGTCTTCAAGTCAAGCTCCTCCGCGCCTTGCAGGAACGCAGGTTTGAAAGGGTTGGCGGCGTAAAGACCATAGGGGTTGACATAAGGGTGATCGCCGCGACCAACATAAACCTCGAAGACGCCGTAAAAGAGTCCAGATTCAGGGAAGACCTGTATTACAGACTGAACGTCATACCCATTCACGTCCCCCCGTTAAGAGAAAGAGACGCCGACATCCCGCTTCTAATAGACCACTTCCTGGGAAAATTCTGCTCCGGCGGCGAAACCTCCGTAAAGGGCATAGAAGAAGGTGCAAAGATGCACATGATGGCGTATAATTGGCCCGGAAACGTCAGGGAACTTGAAAATATGATCGAACGGCTCGTAATCCTTGCGGACGGCCCGATGATCAATATCCATGACTTACCTGACAAGATAACATGCGATATAGACGGCCTTGCCGATGGTGACGGCGCGTCCCATGCAAGACGCCTTCCGGAAAGAGGGGTATGTCTTAGCGAGGCTGTAAACGAATATGAAAAGGCGCTCATATTACAGGCGCTCAACCGGACGAATTGGGTCAAAAACCGTGCGGCCAAGCTTTTGCAGATGAACAGGACCACCCTTATCGAAAAAATGAAAAAACAGAATCTTATGAACTCCAAGGACGCTAGCCCGCTCTTAAAATAGCCCCCCTTAAGGCCATAAGATGCCAGAATAGTTTGGAGGAATATCCGATGAACCATAACTACAAAAAGAAAGTGATCCCTGGCGGCTTGATATGCCTGACGGTTTTTATCCTCACGGCAACGATTTCAACGCCGGCCGCAAGAGCGGCGATGCACGAACAGCTAATAGCAGTGCTGCCTGTCAACACAGACAAGGCCAACGAATTTTCATACCTTAGCCAGGCAATCGAGCAGGCCTTGGACAGCAGACTTTATAAACCCGGCATAATTAATGTGGTAAACCCGCTGAAGATAAAAAAGGTATTCGACAGCTCCGGCAGACCGATATCCGGCGGGTCTTTGGCTGACGCGGTCAAGGGTGTTGGCGCAGGGTATTTTATCACCGGTAAGGTGTCCATGAACGGAAAGGCGCCGGGCCTTAATCTCGAACTTATCAGGGTGGGTACATCTGGCCCCGTGACCTCGCTGTCTGTGAAAAACGCCGTTTCAGACAATATATTGCAAAAAATAGACGGGTTTGTGGCCAACGTGGCGGATGCGGTTATAACCGGGCCGCCGGTACCGGTACAGGCCCAAACGGAAGAAACGCAACAGCCAGCCGTTGCTTATGCGGCCGGCCAGAAACAAGAGCCCCAGGCCTCGCAAAGCAAACGGATCAAAAAAAATGAAAATGAAGCGATCACGACGGCCAGGGTAAACCCAGACCTTCTTTTTTATAAAGAACTCGGCCAGCTAAAGAATCAAAAAGGTAAATCCAATACCACTTCTTCCGAGAAGCTCAAAAAAGAGGCCGTCGAGCTTGAAAAAAGCCGGAAGGAGGCCTATGAAAACATGCTCCCATACCCCATACCTCCAGACGACACCAAAACAGAAAAAGCGGACAACAATGAAAACAAACAGCTCGCCTCGAAGTTAAGGGGTGCCTTCAAGAAGGCGCCCATCAAACTGCCAAAGTCAAGTTATGGCAAGGCCGTCCCATACCCTACACCAGAAGAACTTGAGACGGCGGACAAGAAAAATATGGCCAAAAGCCAGGCTGAAGAAAAAATGGCCTCGATCCCAAGCAAAAACAGCGATCAAGAGCTGGCCAAGCTGCCGCCTGCGCAAGAGTCTGCGCCACAAGCCACAGAGACACAGACATCTTCCCATGTGGTTGAGCGCACGCCTTCCGAGGCGCCTTCAAGCCCGAAAGTAAAAGAAAAACAGGGGTGGCTTGCCTGGATTATGAGCCCGTTTAAGACCGAAGACAGCGGGAAAAACAAAACCGTTGCCATCCAGCAGGCCCAGGCATTGAATCAGACCAGTAAAATAGAAAAGGAAGGTTCCGGGGCCAGGAGGACGGCGGAGGAAAATACTGGTAACGGCCATGAAGCCGCCGCCCCGTCAACAGGGGGGCCTATCTGGCAGTGGTATTGATCAGCGGTTTTTGCTTTTGTTGTTTTCAGGCCTCTGCTCAAGGTGGACTTTAACATTTTTCATCTGTTTGTCCCGGTAAAATGACACCTGGATGTCATCGCCAGGCTCCCTTGTCTGCAAAAAACGTATGACGGCCATATCTGAGATCATCGGCTTTCCGTCGATCGCCACTATTATGTCGCCGCCTACCGGATAGATATTGTTGCCCAGCCTCAGCTCTTTCTTGCTCCCCTCGATACCGGCCTTCGCGGCCGGACTGTTTTGGATCACATCGGTCACCATGGCCCCTTTTTCAACAGGCAGGCTCAACACCCTGGCCAATGCGGGCGTGACCGAGCCGAGCTTCACGCCTAGCCACGGTCTCGACACCCGCCCTTTTGACACAATCTGGGACACCACATTTTGGATGATATCTGACGAAACGGCAAAACCAGTGCCTTGAAACTGACTGGAGGGATTAAAGATCGTGGTGTTTATACCTATGACCCTGCCGGATGAGTCAACGAGGGGCCCGCCGTTATTGTCGGAGCTGACGGGTATGTCGGTCTGTATGACTAGGTCAACCACACGGCCGTCAGGCGTCGAGACGCTGCGCATGGGGGCCTGAAGAACGCCGCATGACACTGTGTAGCCAAGCCCGAAGGGATTTCCGAGCGCAATAACGGTCTGGCCAGGCTTAAGACCGCTCGTAACCCCGAGGGACAGGGGCGGAAACCCGGCAAGGTCATTCGGAGGAGCCAGCACCTGCAGTACGGCTATATCGGTGTCGGCGTCAATATTGAGAAGCCTGGCTGGCCATTTCCTGCC
>JAJYLJ010000061.1 GCA_021787835.1 Deltaproteobacteria bacterium
GCCAGGATCAAACCCTCCAGTTAAAAACTGGATAACTTCAGTCTCTAAAGACTGCAGTTAAAAGATTTGAGGTCTGTCTGTAAACACTATTCAGTTTTCAAAGATCAAATAAAAAAATGAAATTAACGCTATTTTAAAATAATAAAATAATCTTTTCCTGTCAAGGATCTAACTTTCATGGGTCATTCGGGAAAGAGATTTATTTTAAATTTATTTCCCGGCTAGTCAAGCTTTATTTCTTTATTTTTAGCCCCTTCCTCTCAAGGCCCGATCTATATATCCTTATTTATTTGAAAGCGCAAGGGGGGGGTGGCAATATTTTTTTAAATCTTTTATTCGCCCCAAAAAACACAATAAACTAGGTTGACAAGGCGGAGATTAATCGTCTATATGAATCTAAAATTATCCTTATATAAGAATGTAATTTAAAAAATCATAATAAAAGGAGGTTATCATGTTTCAGATCACAATTGATTACGACAAATGTCAAGGCGATGAAGAGTGCGTGAACGCCTGTCCTGCACAGGTTTACGACTTCGTTGACGGCAAACCGGTGCCAGCCAGGGCCGACGATTGCCTGGGTTGCGAGACGTGTGTTGAAGTCTGTCCTGTAGGCGCAATAACAGTAGAAGAGGTTTAGGCCCAAAAGGCATCCATATTGCAGCCTTTGGTTGAAAAGATCCTTTCCAGAGGCTGCAATTTTGATCACACGCCCTCCAAACAGGATTTTTTAAGATTTTTCTCATTCGCAAGTATCAAGTAGGCCGTTTCTATATCCATTGCTATCCTGGCCCTCAATTCATCAGGTCCTGAAAATTTCTCTTCGTCTCTAATGCGGTCAATAAGATTCAACTTGATCGGCTGGCCGTATATATCTTTATCAAAATCAAATATATGGGCCTCGGCTCCAAGCCTTTGGCCTCCAAAGGTGGGATTGCTCCCAATATTAAGGACACCCCCGTGACAGCGTCCATCCGCTATAACCTGTGTCACATAGACCCCTGGTTTTGGACATAGGTCCTCTTCGCTTAAGTGCAAATTCGCCGTTGGAAAGCCCAATACCGGCCCACCTCGGCGCTGTCCCTTCTGCACAATCCCTCTTATTTGATAATACCTTCCAAGCAAACGGGCCACGCGCCTCATATCGCCTTGCGAAACAAGCTCCCTAACCAAGGTGCTGCTTACAATCATCCCGTCAACGACGACAGGACCCACGACATGGACCATAAAGCCAAATTTTCCGCTGGCATCCCTCAAGAAGGCTATGTCACCCTGCCTGCCTTTGCCAAGGGCATAATCATAGCCAATCACAAGATCTTTCACGCCGATTGCCCTATAAAATATATTATAGGCAAAATCATAGGCCGATGTCCCGGCAAGCTCCTTGTCAAAGGGCAAGATTACAAGATGCCCTACCCCTGACCTTGCAATAAGTTCTATCTTATGCTCAAGGCTGCATATCTTTAGAAGCGGGACGCCTGGCCTCAAGACTTTTAATGGATGCGGTTCGAATGTGATGGCCACGGCATCACCTGAGACCGATCCTGCAATCTCCGCAACACGGCTGAAAAGGGCCTGATGGCCAAGATGCACGCCGTCAAAATTGCCTATGGTAAGAACAGGTCTATTAAATGGCCTGCATATCTCGTCAAGACCACGATAGACTCTCATCAAGCCTTTCATCCTTCCCCTTGACAAACCAAGGGCTCACCAGTTTTAATTGCCTCATTGTAATTAATTTTAGGCCGAAGTGGCGGAATTGGTAGACGCGCTAGATTCAGGGTCTAGTGGACATCACGTTCGTAGGAGTTCGAGCCTCCTCTTCGGCACCAGATTTATTTCAAATCGACTTCTCTATAAGACCGTAGACTGTATTCAATGCCTCGGACAGCCTCTCCTTTGCAGGCCCGCCCGCCTGGGCCATATCAGGACGCCCCCCTCCGCTCCCGCCGAGAATCGAGGCCATGGGCTTTATAATATCACCGGCCTTCAGGCGCCCAGCAAGGTCCTTGGTCACCACGGTTATCAAAAACGCCTTGTCTTCACCCCTAGCGCCCAAGGCCACAATCCCTGAACCTATTCTGTCCTTGAACCTGTCGGCCAGGTCCCTGAGTGACTTCGGGTCCAACGCGTCCACTTCGTGAGCAAGGACTTTTATGCCCTTCACCAGTCGCACACCGCTCAAGGCCGGCTCCAAGACGTCCGCATTTTTCAGCCCCGCTTGGCCCATCTTTTGGATGGCCTTCAGTTGATCCTGAAGCCTGGCTATCTTAGCGGCCACATCAAATCTTGAACACCTAAGGCGCAAGGCGGCATCCGAAAGCTCATCCTCAATTTGATTGACGAACGCCACGGCGGCCCTCCCCGTAACCGCTTCAATCCTCCTGACGCCAGAGGCTACGCTCGACTCGCCAGCGATCTTGAAAAGACCTATCTGACCGGTACGGCCAACATGCGTGCCTCCACAGAGTTCCATGCTGACTCCAGAAACATCCACGAGCCTGACTATCTGCCCGTACTTTTCTCCGAAAAGGGCGATGGCCCCCCTGTCCAGCGCTTCTTTATAGGAAAGGGCTTGGATGTTAACACCCCTGTCTGACATTATGTAATTATTTACAAGGTCTTCTATTCTGCGGAGTTCGTCGCTGGTCACCGCAGTAAAGTGATTAAAATCAAAACGGAGTCTCTGCGGTGTCACGAGAGAACCGGCCTGTTTGACATGATCACCGAGCACATCCCTCAGGGCCGCATGGAGAAGATGTGTGGCCGTATGATTGCGGGCTGCGTCAATCCTCAAACCTTCGTTCACTTCAAGCCTTACAGTATCGCCAACCCTCAAGGCACCGCTGTCCATTTCAATATAATGTATGATGAGCCCGCCCCTCTTGACCGTACCCTTGACCCTGGCCATGCCTGACGGCCCTTCGACAATGCCCTGGTCACCGACCTGACCGCCCGATTCGGCGTAAAAAGGCGTCTGCGCGACCACAAGTTCGCCAGACCAGCCAACGACGGCATCGCCGACAGCCCGTCCGTCCCTTAAAAGGGCAAGAACCTCTGATGCAGCCGAAAGCCTGTCATACCCTATAAAATCACCTCCCTTGCCCAAGCCGAGGATCTGTCTGTAAATCTCAGGGACATCCTCGGCCGCCACCTCCTCTCTGGCCCCTTTGGAACGCTCGCGCTGCGCGGACATTGCCTTTTCAAAACCGCCGCGGTCAAGGAAGAGGCCTTCTTCCCTGGTAATGTCCTGTACTATGTCAATGGGAAGACCGTAAGTGTCATAGAGCTTAAAGGCAAGATCGCCGTCAATCACGGCGCGCCCGCCGCGACGTACGGCATCAATTGCATCCATAAGCATCTTGAGCCCTGACTCGAGCGTCTCGCCGAAACGCGCCTCCTCGTGCCCTATCACCTTAGAAAAAAGGGGGGCGGCCCCATTGAGCTCTGGGTAGACCCCCGACATCGCGCCCTCAACCGCCTTTGCTACCTCACCCAAAAACGGGCCGTTCAACCCGAGGGTGCGCCCGTACCTCACGGCCCTCCTGATTATGCGCCTCAGCACATAGCCCCTTCCCTCGTTCGAGGGCATGACACCGTCTGCAATCAAAAAGGCGGACGCCCTCGCGTGATCGGCGATGACACGCATGGCTACGTCCATTTTGGGGTCAGCTCCGTAAGACCTGCCTGCCAGCGCACCTATGCAGGCAAATAGGGGCAAAAAAATATCGGTGTCAAAATTGCTCGTCTTGCCTTGGCATACGGCCGTTATGCGCTCAAGCCCCATGCCAGTGTCTATATTTTTTTTGGGGAGCGCATGTAGCCTGCCTTCAGAATCCCTGAAGTATTGCATAAAAACCAGGTTCCATATCTCAAGAAACCGGTCACAATCACAGCCGACCTTGCAATCATCCCTTCCGCAGCCCGTACCCTCTCCTTGGTCGAAGAGTATCTCGGAACATGGGCCGCAAGGCCCTGTATCGCCCATTGCCCAAAAGTTGTCCTTTTCCCCCAGCCGCACCACCCTTGCCGGAGAAATGCCGGCCACACGGCTCCAGAGACCCGCAGACTCGTCATCGTCCTTGAAGACGGTAACCCACAACCGCCCGGCAGGAAGACCGATCTCCTTAGTCAAGAATTCCCAGGCATATAAGATCGCGTCCTCCTTAAAATAGTCACCAAAAGAGAAATTTCCCAGCATCTCAAAGAAGGTATGATGCCTCGCCGTATAGCCTACGTTTTCAAGATCATTATGCTTGCCGCCGGCCCGCACGCACTTCTGGCATGTGGTTGCGCGAGAATAAGGCCTGATATCTTCCCCAAGAAACACCTTTTTGAACTGCACCATTCCGGCGTTGGTAAAGAGCAGCGTCGGATCGTCATGCGGCACGAGACTTGAACTTGGCGCAACGGTGTGGCCCTTTTTTGCAAAAAAATCCAAAAAAAGCCTTCTTATCGCCGAACCCGAGAAACTCTCCATCACCATAAACCTTTCCGATAAAAACTAGCCGGCGGCCGCAGCCGCTTCCTTTAGCTCAGGGGCCTTGATGCCGTAAGTATCCCTTACCTGCGACTCTATCTTGTCGGCAATCTCGGGGTGCTCCTTCAGAAAGAGCCGCACATTCTCCCTGCCTTGACCCAGGCGCTCCCCCCCATAGGAATACCATGCCCCGCTCTTCTCTATTATGTCCACCGCCGCGGCAAGGTCAATGATCGAGGCCTCCCTTGATATGCCCTCGCCATAATAGATATCGAATTCCGCCTCTTTGAACGGCGGCGCGATCTTATTCTTGACTACCTTTACCTTGGTACGGTTGCCTATTACGTCGGCCCCCTCCTTGAGCGACGATATACGCCTTATGTCAAGCCTGAGGGTGGAATAAAACTTCAGGGCGTTGCCGCCCGTGGTGGTCTCGGGGTTTCCAAACATGACGCCTATCTTCATACGGATCTGGTTTATAAATACAAGTGCGGTTCTGGTGCGGTTCAGGTTGCCGGTAAGCTTTCTAAGGGCCTGAGACATGAGTCTCGCCTGAAGGCCTACATGCTGGTCCCCCATCTCACCTTCTATCTCGGCCTTCGGCACAAGGGCGGCCACGGAATCGACCACTATGATATCAACCGCGCCGCTTCTTACCAGCGCGTCCACGATCTCAAGGGCCTGTTCCCCGTAATCAGGCTGTGAAATAAGAAGGTCGTCCGTGTTGACGCCAAGCTTTTTGGCGTACACGGCATCAAGCGCATGTTCAGCGTCGACGAATGCGGCCATGCCGCCCTGTTTCTGCGCCTCGGCTATCATATGGAGGGCAAGGGTAGTCTTGCCCGAAGACTCCGGACCGAATATCTCAACGATCCTTCCGCGCGGGATACCGCCTACGCCGATAGCCATATCAACGGCGATGGAGCCTGTCGGGATTACGGATACGTCCTCCACCCCTCCCTTATCCCCAAGCCTCATCAAAGACCCTTGGCCGAACTGTTTCTGAATCTGGGCTATAGCTATATCAACGGCCCTCTTCTTGTCTTTCGTTGTGGGATCAGACATGTTTACCCCTCCATTCCCCTGGATTTGGGAGCGATCAAAAACCTGTTACATATTGAAAATACATTGAGTTTGTCTTTTGTAAAGACAAACTGCCCGCACAATCCGCCGCGGGGCTAGAGGCTAGACTACCAGCCAAGACCGGCCCTATTCAAAGGCGTCGGCCGCCAATTGAGTGCCCGCAGAACAACAGGGCCATCCTGAAAGAAATCCAAGATATTTATACATGAAAAATCCTGATGCAGAGTGAATATCTTGTCCAAAGAAAGACCTATGACCCTTGCGATGACGGCTCTGTTAACGCCCCCATGGGAGACCACGGCGACAGTCTCCCCCAATGACTGCGATACGGCAAGCTGTATGACCGCCCAAGCCCTTTCGGCCAGATCGGATACGCTCTCACCCATGGGCGGTCTGTAGAATTCGATATTAGACATCCTCTCTGAAAACGCGCCCGGAAATCTCTTTTCTATCTCATGCCAGTCAAGCCCAGCCCAAAGGCCGAAATCCAGTTCACGGAGCTCCTTGTATGGTTCAGCCTCCATGCCTCCATCCCCTGCTATGGCGTTTGCAAGAAAAAGGCACCTTGAAAGATCGCTGGTCAAGACCCGCGAAACGGAGGCTGTCCTTACAAACCCCGACAAGGCTAGCGATTCCTGCTTGCCCGTCTCCGAAAGAGGGACGTCCTGCTGGCTGTAGAATATCCCTCTCGGCGCATCCACCTCTCCGTGTCTGATAAGTATAATCCTCGTAGCATCAGAGGTCATAAGACTTGTCTAGGCAGCCCTGTTTACAGAGACCGCGCCCGCCAGCAAAAGAAAGGTCTCCGTAAGCTCCAGATGCGCCCCGAGAATATCGCCCGTAACGCCCCCAAACCTCTTGCCATAATAAAAATCCATCAAAAGGCCCCAGAAGACGACGCCCAGAAAGGCCCACAACCCCCAGGCACCGGCAAGAAACCATGCGGCCACGAGCGCGCTCGATCCTGAAACAGGCAGGGTCCACCAGGTCTTTCTGCCGACAAAGGCCTGCCCAAGCCCGCCGGCCGGCCTTGCATAATCAGAACCTGCGGCCAGCACGTTTAGCCCCCACCTTGAAAGGCAAGGGGCAAGAACCATCACCTGCCAAAACCCGACCCGTGATATCTCGGCAAGGGCGCACGACTTTAAAAGCAGAACCAAGATGAGAGAGACGGCTCCAAGGGCGCCTATCTGGCTGTCTTTCATTATCAAAAGGGCGGCTTCAGCCGGCCTTCCACTGCCTATGGCGTCGAATGTATCGGCAAGGCCGTCAAGATGGAGCCCCCTGGTTAAAAACGCCAGGGTCATGGTCTCGATAACGCCCAAGACAGGCGCCTGGCACCAGCCGCCCAGGGCCCAATAAACCCCCGCAAGCAAAAACCCTATAATCAGACCTACGAACGGAAAATAAGAAAGCGCCGCTGTCAGCTCGGCCTCTTGTACAAAAAGGCGCGGAGCGAAAGAGATAACGGTCAAAAATTGAACGGCTATCAAAAGGCCTTTGATCCCTAGTCCTCCCATTCGTTGTTGATCCTGTGGATAACCTTCTGGACATATGGAAGTTTATTCGGGGGACATATGCCCAAAAGGGGGGCCTCCTGTTCAACAAGGTTGCCGGGCTCAAAGTAGGTCTTGTATATAACGCCCGATGCGCCATCATAGTTGATGATCGTATCCCGCTTCATGAGAGACATGATGATGACCTCGTCGCCCGGCCTGACAAACAGGGACGCCTGAGGCTGTTTTTCAAGCTTGGATGCGATCTCGGGCGCAAGAAAATATCTCGCCCGCTCGGGCGCACAAAAGATATAAAGCACCTGCGTTAAAATACGGTCGATGATCTCGTCCTTGGCCAGTTTGTGGCGGACGGAGAGCACCCTGACCCCTGCTTCGACAAATCCGCCTTCCAATTCATACATGATCTTCGCCACCTCTCCGCCGCAAGTGGCCGTAACCTTTCTTATATTACGCTCCCGTTCAAGCATATAAAGGGCTGTGCCAGGCTTATGGGACCACTTGCCGCCAGGCCCATTGACCACCTGGCCTTCCTTCACCAGGAATGTGATGACACCTGAATGGGGAGTCATGAAATCCCTTTCCTCAAATGGGTTCGACCTGTAACCCCTCAATAAATCATTCAAATTGATATCTGTCATGGCATTGATCTTACTTGTAATAGAGATTCGCGCCCCCCATGGTCATCAGGGCCTCGTGAAGATTCTTGCGGAATTCGCGCCTGTCCCAGATGCCCTGGATATGTCCCCTCTTCAAGGCGTTTTTGGCGCTATGATAATCAGGTGGGACGTCCTCGCCCGTGGTCTCCCTTATAACCCTTGGACCGGCAAAGCCGATCCTCGTAGATCTTATGGCGAACTGGTACGGGGAGCACCCAAGAAAACTGGCCACTGGTCCCGCGTATGAATTGTTGTCATAGACCACTATATAAAGGCCGCCGCTTTCTATGTATTCCCTTACGGCCATCGTACACTTCGGCATCTGTATCACCCCGAGGGTCCCCTCATGTATGCGGATGCCACCCGTGGTATGAACGTAGGAAAGAAACGGACGCCTTGTGATTCTGGCCCTGTCGCATGCCCTGACAAACTTTTCCCCCTCCGCCGCGCCAACTGTCCCGTTCCTAAAATCACTAAAAAGCATGGCCACGACAAGCCTTATTCCTTTTATCCTGGCGTCAAAGGTTATCATGCTGGAATGGCGGCCGGTCTTTTTTGTGTCCCTCTCAAGGCGCGCCTGTATCCCTTCGAATCCAAGCGAGTTGATCGATACGATATTCGAGTTGAACTCCTCCACAGAGCCCTTGTCAAAAAGATGCTCGAGATACCAGCGGTATTCCAGGGGGAAGTGGTGGCCGCATGATGGACAGACCCCGCAAAATTCGCCATAGAGATCAGGCACCCACAGGTCAAGGCAGCTATATTTCGCTGCGTTTGGGCATGATACGGTGCGATCCTCGTTCGCGAGCGGGCTTACATATTGTTCCCATTCCTCCGCGAAGATCGACCTTCGCTCCGGCGTCTCGCTCCGCTCTCCACGGGGCAGGCGCTCGGGCTGGGGAAACACGAATTCATAGGCGGCCTTTACCGGCCTTGTGACCTTGCTTAAAAGCACGGACCCCTCGCTCGAAACCTCCTCTATAACCTTCATGACATTTCTCTGATGGGACCGCAAAAGTCCATACCTGATCTCATAATAGCTCTGGCTGGCCAATTCCTTCGCCTTGCCGAGCCCCAAGAGGGACGGCCTTCTCTCCTCCAAATAAAAACCGTTGCCCATCGCACGGTACTTTCTGGATCTGAGCTCAAGGAGCCGCTCTATCTCGGTCTCTGTAAGGTCCCAGTTTATCACCAGGTCAAAGTCCTCCGGGACCCCTTCCTTCTCGGCTGACTGCATCTTCAGGGCATAGGCCCTGAATGCGCGGAAGCTCTTTGTCTTGAGGACTATCTCGTCTGTAGCCCTGATAAGCTCATAGCGCAGCCTTCTGAAAAAGGCGTAATCATCCCTGCGCGCCCCAAGCGGCGGCTCTCCGACGATCCGGTCTATTGTGCCAAGACGTAGATTGTCCTCTGCCGTAAGCTTAAGCTGCTTGGCGCAGTGCGCAACAAGCCCTGATGGGAGTTTTTCGCCCTCCCTGATCTTTCCCTCGATGGCAGCGGCGCCCTCCGGGGAGATCACCGAATAATAACCCCTTGATCCCATGAGCCTCAAGTCTGTAAGGCCTATGGCTTCAGCGCCACCGGAACCGCCCTCCGAGATGAAGGAGACCATGGGGACCCTCAGCCTGGCCATGGCATAGAGATTGCGGGCTATCTGCTGGGCGGCCCCTGGATAGTCCTCGACGGGAAAAGAACCCGGCGTAAAAATGAAGAAATGAATCGGAATGCCTTCCGTCTCGGCCACCTTCATATATCTCAAGGCCTTGGCATTGCCCCATGGGCGGGCGCAGCCTCCGTTTCTATATTCCTCACCGCGGCCCTTCTCATGTCCGATAACCATGACCTGATGGCTGTAGGTCTTATTTTTTACACAGCGCGAGATGGTGGCCCTGGCCACAACCACGGCGGGGTCCACATTGCACTCGCCGTCCCCTCCAAGCTCCGCAAAGGAATCATATACGTTTTCGAGCACGTCCGACATGGTAAAACGCTGAAGACTTCTTGCAATATTGACAATCTCGGCCGGGGTAAGACCCTCGGCGGCCAGATGCTCAAGAAAGGAAAGCCTGTCTTCAATCTTGTCTATCTCTTCGAATATCGACGCCTCATCAAGTTCATAAATAGACTGGCGCATGGCCTCGACCCTGCCCATGAGCTCGCCCAGACCCTTCCAGCCAGGGTCAGCCTTTATGTCCGTCAGGTATGAGATACGATCAACAAGCTGACCAAGTAGTTTACCGCTGTCTTTCATATATCTCTGGTCCATCTGCATTTAAATGTGAAGGCCTTGGATGCCGATAACTAAAACTTGAATATATCCTCAATGCGACCGGACAAATAGGCAAGATTATGGATAACCGCCTCGCCCTGGGCGTCTTTTCCTTCTATCGCGACGCCGTTCAAAAACTCCAACGTCCTTGTCTTGGCCTCGTCCGTATCCTGGCCCCAGATTATAGCCAAGGCCAGATTTGGGTCATATTCTGTCGGTATATTATAAGACCTGTCCCTCGGCACATGGGAATAGACCTGCGCCCAGGCGGCATCGGGAAACTCAAAACGCGTGATGACGCCGCACCACGGCCTGAAACCGCGCCTCGTATCCTCCGCTACTATCCTGAGCTCTATACTGGTACCCTCAAAAGATATATCCTCCTGGCGATAGCCAAGTTTCTCACCCATAGCAGCCCTTATCTGCTCCTTGATAAGGCTTGGATATCCCGCCTTGCCCCCGATCCTTGCGATACGGGCGGATATGCCGTTTTCCACCTGGATGCGGGTGTTGACCTCCAACAGATAAGGCGAGCCGTCCCTTGTGACCACCCATTCCCATGTCCCGACGCTGTCATAGCCCACATGTCTGGCAAGGCGGATCGAATACGCGATCATCCGGTCCAGCACCGCCCTTGCATCAAATGGATATTCAACAACGGCCGGGTCAAAGCCAGGGGCTACCTCCACCCTCTTTTGCCTGCCCGCGCTCTGGATCGTACAATTCCTTGTGCCGAAATGTATTACCTCGCCATGACGGCTGCACAGGAGCTGGACCTCGATGTGCTGATAATCCCTTAGACATTGCTCTATCAATACGCCGTCGTCCCCGAACTGTCTCTTTGCGTAATTCTGTATCCGTCTATAGACGCGCCTGAAGGCATCGAGATGAAAGACCTCTTCTATGCCCATACCGCCGCCGCCAGCCGAGGCCTTGACAAGCACTGACGGGTGCCTGAGGCCTTGTTCCTTTTGGACAAAAAAGAGCTCCTCGGCCAGGGATTCGGCCTCTATTTCATTATAAATAGGGCCGTCAGAGCCTGGAATCACCGGGATATTCAAAGACCTCGCAACACGCTTGGTATTGATCTTGCTTCCAAGGTCTTTTATAACCTCCCACCTAGGGCCGATGAAGACAAGAGGCCTGGAACGCATCTGGGCCCTACGCGCAAAGCGGAAATTTTCTGCAAAAAAACCATACCCTGGGTGTATGGCAGTACAATCCGACTGATCGGCCACGGAAAATATCTCGTTAGGATCCTTATAACTGGCTATGCGAAAGGCCCTTTTCAGACCGCCGACGTCATCCTCTTTCGCGAGGGCAGCATGCAACGACGCCTCATCCTCAGGTGTATAAACCACCACATAGTCAAGACCAAGCTCCTTACAAGCATCCATTATACGGATGGCTATCTCGCCGCGGTTCGCTATAAGTACCCGTTCCTTGCCCATAATATCCCTTTTATTTTCGCAAGGGTTATACTAGATTATAATGTCGGAGTCAATTTGCCGGATCGGCCTCTCCGCCGCAAAGATAGAAGACCGGCCAAAATATAAAGGCATATGCCTGCCGGCGCTTGGCTTGACAGCTATATCCGCTCCATGTTAACTGTCCATACCTCAAGGCCCTCGTAGCTCAGGGGATAGAGCACAGGATTCCTAATCCTGGTGCCGCAGGTTCGATTCCTGCCGAGGGCACCAA
>JAJYLJ010000062.1 GCA_021787835.1 Deltaproteobacteria bacterium
GCGCCGACTGCGCTTTCAGTGGCCTTGGCAGTATGATCGGACGCCTCGATGATATTTTCACTTGTTGCGACAAGGGTCTTCATGGCCTCTTCGGTCTTTTGCCTGCGGACGGCCTGCTGGTCGGTCATCTGCACGATGCCTTCCGCCAGGCCTTTCAGTTCGTCCGTTATCTTGAGAAGGTCGTTCATGCCATCTGCGTATTCAGTGGCGAAAAGGGATATCCTGGTCGTAACATCGGTGCTCGACTTGACGCTTTCAACGATTCCTTCGATAATCTGAGCGGTTTGGGCCGTGGATTTCTTTCCTTCATCGACCTTTTCAAGGCTCGATCTGATAAGTTCGGCAATTTCCTTGGTGGAATCAGACGTGCGCTCGGCCAGTTTCCTGATTTCCTCCGCGACCACAGAGAACCCTCTGCCGTGCTCCCCTGCCCTTGCGGCCTCGATAGCTGCGTTCAAGGCCAGCAGGTTGGTCTGTTCGGCGATGTCCGAGATAAGGGTGATGATTTCTCTGATCTGGCCCGAGCTGTCAGCGATGGCCTCCATCCCGTGGACCATTTGCTCCATGGCCTTGCCGCCCTCAACGGCGTTTTCAAGGGCGCTCTGGGACTGTTTCGCCGACTCCTGGGTCTCAACAGCCATTTGGCTCAGACGTTCCGCCATGGAATGCAAGGCCTCGGCTGTTCTTGTTGAAGACGCAGCCTGGGCGTAGGCCTTGGACTGGACCTCCTTCGCAGTCTCGCCCATGGCCGCTACGGTTTCGGCCGCTAATTCGGAGTCATCTTTGTTGCGCGTGGATGCCTGCATAACCTTTGCGCTCAGGTCGGCCATCTCCTTGATCAATTTTGAGGCGTCATTAACTATATTCGAAGACGATTCCGCATAAGAAGCGACTTCCGCTGCGGTGTCGCCCATTACAGAGACCCGCTGCATGACGTCTCCGGCCCTTTCGGCCTGCTTGGTGGCATTGACGACAATGCCTTTTGCGACCTCGTGCACCTTCTGGCTTACCTGCGCGAACGCCGTGACGGTCTGCGCCACATCTTTAAATGTAGTCTGGAGCACGTCCAGAAAACCATTGACCGCCTCAGCCATCTGCCCTATTTCATCCCTTGTCTTTATCTTTATACGCCTTGTAAGATCCAGGTCTTTTGCTGTTTTCTGAAGTGTGTCAGCCGTATCGGTAACAGGTCTTACTAGAAAGAAATGGAAAAATACCGAGAGTGCGGCGGCCATTATTATAAGATAGAGTATGACAAGGCCGGTGAATTTAAGCTGGCCCATGTAAATTTCGTTGATTTTACCATTCAATATGCCTATATCCTCGGCAACTATATTGAGGCCCACGTCCTGCCCTTGATAATCAATGACCGGACTGTATGTGATGAAATATTTATCCGTTAGTTCGTAGCCGTCGGCCAAGAGTTTTTTGTAATCTATCGTCGTTGCGATATTCTTTTCCGTACTGTCGAACCATTTATCATCCGAAATGACATAATTGGCCCCGGCGGCGACCCTTGGCTCGGCCTCGATGATCCTGGCGACCTGCGGCATGTCTTTTTTAAGCACCATGATGTATTGCAGCTTCTTTTTATTTAAATCCCTGCCTATCTTGTCAGGGGTCTGCTCTATCTCAACGGAGCCTATGTAGTCGTTATCCCTGATAATAGGCGCCATACATCTCATGGCGATATCGACCGTTCCAAGCTCAAAGCCGTATACGACCTTTTTCGTCTGCTCAACCGCCGCTATGGTCGGTCTTATGTTCTTCACGTTGTCTCCATAGGCATCAGGCGCCCAGCTTCTCAGAAAGGATGTGCCGTCACTGGTTCGCAGCTGCACCCTGATAGCGGTCAAGTCGGTTCTTTTCTTGTAGTCATTGAGCAGGTCGGTCAATCTAGTTAATGCGAGGTTCCTGTCATTTTCGAGAATGGCCTTTGAAAGCGTGCCGTTGTTTGCTATTGATACGGCGTTTGTCTTGGCGATCGTGAAGAATTCGTTGATATCATCCTTGAGCATTGACAATATTATTTCTTTTCTGTTGCTTATGGCGTCTTTTTTTAGCGGCGTTATGCTATAAAATGTATAAAAAAGGTTTGCCATGATAATGAGCAGCCCTATGCCGATGATGATGCCCATGAATTTTATCTTGAGGTTTATGGTCTTTGAAAAATCAAACATAATCGTCTCTCCTCTCCAGCACCCTTATATCTTCATATGCCGGCCGCCTTAAAAAGCCTAAGCAGGGCCGGGGCGGTTCATGTCTTTCACGTATTCCATAAGCCTCGCTACATTCAACAGCGGAACAGGTATGCCGTCCTTGTCCAATGACATCCTCAAGGCAAAGTCACCTTTCCACCACATGGGGGCGCCCCCTCTTTCAAGGAGGTCTCCGCGTCCGGCCGTGTCGATGTCAAACGAGCCGATCTTGAGGACCGAATCGACCATAAGCCCGAGACTCGCCCCATGGGTCCCTATGAGCACAACCCTTTTCTCTTTATCTGACTGTTGCGCCTGCAAGTCAAGAGAAATGTCTTGCGCGGCCTTGTTAATAAGGATCTCGGCGCCTTTAAGCACGGGCAATACCTCACCCCTGACATTAAGAAGGCCCGCGATAGCCTGGTTGGCGTTGGGCATGGCCCCAAGCCCTCTGGCCTGCAGAATTTCCTTGATCCATTCAAGGCCCATGGCCCAGCGTCTTCCCTGAAGCTCAAAAAAGATTACAGGGTAAGGCCGACTCTCAGGTACACCAAGTTTATCCATAGAAGGTTATCTCTCGTTGATAAAGTTAAGGTGCTGACAGAACGAGGCCCTGTGTAAAATCATTATCAAATTTGATCGGCATAACGCCCTGTTTACTTTAAGATGAGGCATCGGGACCCAGGCCATAACTGGCCAGCGGATGATACAGCGGTCCATTTCCTGTCAGCTCACTCCTATAAACGACGATTTCATCTATAATAAAGGAGGCCGATTCAATCCCGTCCTTAAGATACCCTTCAATAAATTCGGCGATTCCCCTGCGTGAACGCACACGCCCTGTGGTCAAATGCGGCAAAAACGGCCGCGCCTCCTGCCTTGCAAGACCTTTTTGCTCCAGAGCCGAATCAATGGCCCGCTGGAGGCTTGAAAGCGCATCCGTATCCCCCTTGATCCCCACCCACAGCACCCTCGGATTGGCCGCACATGGAAACACGCCGGTATCCGATATGAATAGGGAAAAACGCCTGCCCGCCCCGGCCAGGGCTTTGCAGACCGACAAGACCGGTTCGAGACGGTCTTTGGGCACATCGCCAAGAAATTTCATGGTGATATGGAGGTTGTCCGGGTCAACCCATCTTATATCGGCCCTATACGAACGCCATGCACACATCCGCTCCCTTATGAGTTCACGGCATTTAGCCGGTATATCAATGGCTATAAATGTCCGCATCATACTTGAGATACCTCCTCAGCCAATCAAGGGCTGTCTCGGCCGACATCGTCTGGATCGCGCACCTTGAGCCCTGGAAGGAAAACCTCTGGCAAAAAGTGGACTCAGGGGCCCCGATCGCTATATACACAGTGCCCACCGGATCGTGCGGCGTTCCGCCGCCTGGACCGGCGAAACCGGTCACCGCTATGCTGTAGGTCGAGCCTGCGATCCTCTTGGCGCCATCGGCCATCTCGATCCCCGTATTGCGGCTGACTGCGCCAAAATTGGCGATGGTTTCCAGAAGGACACCGAGCATCTCCTCCTTCGAACGGTTGCTGTACGAAACGACACCCCTTTCAAACCAGAGGGAGCTGCCGGCGACGCTGGTTATCCGGTGGGCCAGGAGCCCGCCCGTGCATGACTCGGCGACGGCCAGGGTCGCCCCTTTTTCGAGGAGCAGCTTGCCCACCATGGATTCTTGGGTGTCTTCATCCGCTCCTATGAGATTTTCCGCAAGCGCCGCCTCGATGGTTGAACATGCCGAGGCGAACCTCCTGTCCGCAGCCCCGTTGTCCGGGTCCATCATGGAAATGGTTATAAAGACCTCCGGAAAACTGGGGTAATACCCGATCTTTATCCATTCCATATCTCTTATGCGCCATTCAAGCAGCGCATTTATCTCTGTCTCCTGGAGCCCGAAGGTCTTGAACGTGCGCTGCCTGGCCGCGAACCTTGACCCAAAGGCATTGTTGAGCCTGGGGATAACCTGATTCATGAAGAGATATTCCAATTCATCGGGCACACCCGGGAGGCAGAAAATAAAAACACCCCTTTCAATAATGAGATAGCCTGCGGCGCGCCCGTCAGGATTCAGGAATTCCGCCCCATCGGGAAGTATGGCGAGCTTTTCAAGCATCCTGCCCGGCGTGCCGCCCCACCTGCCCTTCTCCGCCTCTATTTTTTTAAGTACCTCTTTATTTAACACAAGCCCGCGCCCAAGAGCGGCTGCAACCGCCTCGCTCGTCATGTCATCAGAGGTCGGCCCAAGCCCGCCGGTTACGATAACAAAGGCCGATCTGCCAACGGCCGTCAAGAGGGAGGTCTTGATGGCGCCGGCGTCGTCACCTATTGTGGTTATGCAATCCAGCCGGTATCCGGCCTGAAAGAGCTGGCCGGCCGCAAAACTGCTTGTGGTGTTGCGCACACGCCCGGCGACAAGCTCGTCTCCGATCGCTATTATTTCACCGTGCATACAAGATATACTCCAGAAATTTCAAACTCAAGCCGGCCATCGCGCCCGCAACAAGGTCGTCAAGCACTATCCCGGGCCCCCCGTGTATGTTTCTGTCAATATAGTTTACGGGAAAAGGCTTGAGGATGTCAAAGGCCCTGAAGAGAAAAAAGGCGGGCGCTATCCAATAAACGCGGGCGGGCGCAAAGGCAAGCGCAAGCGCCATGCCAGCCACCTCGTCGATCACAACCTCAGGCGGGTCGCCGCTGCCGATTAAATTCGCGGCCCTTTCAGCGGTAAATATGGAAAAAACTATCAGCAGAAACAGAAAAAGCGGCGGGGCCGGGAAAGGCAGGCGGCTTGCGCCTAGATAGACAGGTATTGCAATGAGGCTCCCCCAGGTTCCAGGGGCGAAAGGCATCCTGCCCAGCCCGAAACCGGTTGCAAAAAAAAGCGCGGCCCGGTCCAGGGCGCCGGCGGTGCTATTCCGCTTCCTTCCCTTCATCAGGGGTCATATCTCCCAAGGCGTCTTGGTTTCCCGCTGGCGCAAAATCTTCTGGCGAGCTTCTTGCCGCCTCTTCATAAATCAACCCGAGCGGGATATTCAGCGCCCTGGCGAGTTCCCTGCATGAATCATATTCAGGTGTTATCACCTTGCGGCCCCCCGGCCTTGATATCATCTTGGCGCGCACCATCCCCCATCTGGTCCTAACAAGGCCTAGGCGCCTTGAAAGTGTGTAACGGTCGCACCGGCTGATTCTGACGCCAGCGGTAGTTGATTCCTCGAATATAATGTCGCTCAAGGCGGCCTCCTTGCCAGGGGGCGCTATCACCGTAAGGGCTACGCCGGGACGGTTTTTTTTCATCTGGACAGAGCAGAGACCAACGTCCAGCGCGCCCGCGGAAAACAGCCTCTCCATGAGGTATCCATACCACTCCGGGTTCATGTCGTCTATATGGGTCTTGATCTCCAAGACCTGGTGATCTGTCTGGCCGCGCCCCCTTCCTGTCAAGATGCGGAGGATATTGGCCCTGGTCTTGCAATCCCTGGCCCCCGCCCCGTATCCGACGCCATCAATATACATGGTCGGCATGTCGCCGAATCCATCTGAAAGTACGGATACCAGAGCGGCGCCGGTAGGGGTTACGAGTTCATCTTCAAGGTCTGTTCCATATACCGGCGCCCCCTTTAATATCTCCAAAGAGGCCGGGGCGGGAAGGGGCACTCTGCCATGCCCGCACTCCACCCATCCCCTGGAAAGAGGGAGCGCCGAGCATGTGAGCCTGTCTATCCCGAGCCACGATACGGCCTCAACGGCGCCGATTACATCTATGATGGTATCCACTGCCCCTATTTCATGGAAATGCACCTCATCCGGTCTGCAGCCATGAACCCGCGCCTCCGCCTCCGCAAGCACGCCAAATACCTGCATAGCCTTACCGGCGGTCTTGCGTGAGAGGTCCTTGTTCTCCATCAGGCGGGTTATATCGTTCATGGTTCTTAGCGGCGGCTGGCTCCCGTCTTGCATGACCGTAACGCTGACGCCCCTTATCCCGCACCTCATCACGGTTGCGGCCTTTATTTGCGCGCCGGCGAGCCCCAAGCGCCGGGGAAGGGAAGTGAGTTTCTCAATGGGCCAGCCAAGATCCAGAAGGGCCCCAAGGAGCATGTCCCCGCTTACGCCTGAGAAACAGTCGATATACGCCTCTTTCACCCGCTCCCGCCTCCATTGCCATCTTGCCTGGCGCGTCTTTCCACCCAGGCGTATATGCCGTTTCTGTAATACCAGGCGGGAAGGGCCGCAATAATCGCAAAAAGAAGCGTAAGCAAAAAACCGGCGATATTGCCGTCATAGAGTTTTGCGCCCTGCATGGTCAGGAGCAACGTCCCTGGGGCGCGGCCAAGGGTTGACAGGATTATAAATACCTGCCACGGCATCAAGCTTAGTCCAAGAAGATAACAGAGAAAGTCCTTTGGGAATCCTGGGACCAGAAACAAGACAAAGGAGATGAATATGCCTTGATGCTCAATCAGATATTCAAGGCGGCGGTAAAGCCCGGAGCGCTTGAGCCTGCCCCTTATAAGACGCCTGAAAAGACGCGCGATCACAAACGCACCCAAAGAGCCTATGGCAAGCCCGATCGTGGAATAAAAAAAACCAAGCCATAAGCCGAAGAGAAAGCCGCCTATAAGCCCCGTGGCCTCGCCCGGAATGGGGGCGAAAACCACTTGCAAGGCCTGAAAAAAGACGAACGCAACCGGCGCCAGCCCCCCCCATGACTCGACGTAATTTCTGAGCGCCTCGCGCTGTTCAACAACATGGATGATCCAGCGCCAGAAAGAGTTGAGCCTTTCTCCGTCCCTGAAGAAAAAAAGATAAAATCCGCAAAGAAAGAGCAGGGTGACAATGAGGACGAAGACGGAGCGCGTTTGTATTTTTTTGTCTATATTCAAGGTCTCCTTATTTTTTAATAGAGGATGCAGCCGTCTTTTTCGCGTTTAAGGATGGTGTCTCTGCGCCAGGTCCAGTCATCTTTTCCGGGGTTATCAAGGATGAAATGCCCTCCGCGTGATTCAAGCCTGGCGCTTGCAGCCCTTATTATAAGCTCTGCCACTTGGGCTATATTCCTAAGTTCAATAAAATCACTTGTAAGTATGTAATCCCAGTAGTGCTGTCTTATTTCCTGCAAAATGGGCGTCAGGCGCTGGCCCGCAAGTTTCAGGCGTCTTGCGCTTCTTACGATGCCGACGTAGTTCCACATGAGCCGCCTTATCTCGTCCCAGTTGTGGGAGACCAGCACCGCCTCGTCCATATCCACCGCTCCCCCAGGGTTCCATGGAGGCACGGGCGGCACTGGTCTCTTTTTAAAAGATTGAAATGACTCCTTGATTCTTAGAAATGCCTGATGAGCCATCACAAGGCCCTCGAGCAGCGAGTTTGAAGCAAGGCGGTTTGCCCCATGCAGCCCGGTGCAGGCCGTCTCGCCGGCCGCAAACAACCCTTTAAGCTCAACGACTTCGCCATGGCTGTTGGTAACCACGCCGCCGCACATATAATGGGCCGCCGGCACGACTGGAATTGGCTCCTTGGTTATGTCTATCCCGAGACCGAGACATGTTCCATGGATGTTCGGAAAGCGTCTGCGCACAAAGTCCGGGTCCCTGTGGCTTATGTCGAGATAGACGTGTTCCTTGCCGCTTTTTTTGAGCTCTGAATCAATGGCCCTTGCGACAACGTCCCTTGTGGCCAGATCCTTGAGCACAGGGTCGTATCTTTCCATGAACGGCCTGCCGTACCAGTCGAGGAGCTTGGCCCCCTCTCCTCTAAGCGCTTCGGAAATAAGGAAGTTTCTTTTCTGCGGGTGATAGAGGCAGGTGGGGTGAAACTGGACAAATTCAGGATTTGCTATCCTCGCCCCCGCTCTGTATGCCATTGCAATGCCGTCTCCGGTAGCAACATCAGGATTTGTGGTATAGAGATAGACCTTGCCAGCCCCTCCTGTCGCAAGAATGGTCACCGGGGCCAGGATCGTACGTATGGCGCCGGTCTGCGCATTAAGCACATATGCGCCAAGACACCTCTCCCCGCCTTTTTCCGCGCCGTGGGCGCTGATCTTTCCTTCCGTGATTATATCGACCGCTATATGGCGCTCAAACACCTCTATCCGGCGATCTGAAGAGACGCAGGACTCGAGGGTCTTCTGAATGGCCATGCCTGTAAAGTCCCCGGCGTGGGCTATGCGCCTGCGGCTATGCCCCCCTTCTTTCCCAAGGTCGTATATATCGGGCTGGTCTTGATCCATTGAAAATTCAAGGCCAAGGGCGGAAAGCTCCCTTATCCTTTCAGGGCCGTTTTCAACGATCATGCGGACGATGTCCTCATGGCAGAGTCCCGCGCCCGCCTTTAAGGTGTCGTATTCATGGAGATCCGGGCTGTCGTCGGGCCTGAACACCCCGGCTATGCCTCCCTGTGCCCAGTTTGTCGCCGTATCACTGACCTTTTTCTTTGTTATGACCGCAACCCGCCCTATAGTGCTTAATTTAAGCGCCAGGCTCAGGCCGGCTATTCCACTTCCTATGACCAAAAAGTCTGTCTTAAGCTCCACGGCGTCAGACCTCATTCAACAGAGGCCAGGGCCTGAACAAGCGGGCCAAAGGCGTCTGGATAGCGGCCGGCGAGTTCGGGGAGTATCTTGAGCATTATCTCACGCATGGATGGGTCAGCGGCTCTAGAGGCCCGCAGCCTCATTATGTGCCTCCACTCCTCGATCGTGGCGTGGACCATGATCTCGGTCTTGCATGAATTGGGAAGCACCGTCCTTGCGGCCTGAGGGGAAGAGGTGTCCAAAAGGTCGAGATAGCTTTTTTCGGCGCTCGACATGGCCGAAAGCCATATTTCGTACTCTCGCGAGCCCTCCTCGTAAAAACACGGACGGATAAAGACCACCTCGCCGCCGAAGCGGGCCTCGCCATACCTGCAATAGCGCTGCGACTCCTGAAGATATGAAGCCACCCTGTGGCGGACCAATTCATGTGATACGGCCCTGTTTATCACAAGGCGCATCAGGATGGTCTTGTGACGCGCAAAGAGATCAGGGTTAAGGCTTGATACCTCAGGCGCCGGCATGAACCTCACGGCTACCCCGTCCTGTGGTATCCAGCCGTGGCGCGGGGCGACGTCCTGGAACAAGGCAGGGTACCTGTCCGTCAGGACCCTCAGGATCGCCTTCACCACCTTGAGGTTTCCGTGCGCCCTCGCAAGGTCGCGAAAGACCCTCGGGTTTCCGGAGACGAGAAATCTCTTTTTATCCAGCCGGTCGCTTTTACAAAAGCCGGGTACGATCTCAAAAAATTTGGCCATGGGGGCCTCGGTGTCGAGCTTGATATCAAAGACGATACTCGCCATCTCGAGCACGGATTCGTGCCCCCGCTCCACAATCCCCTTGATGAACTTCACGGCCGAGCCAGCGGTTATCCTGTCTTCGCTTTTATAGCATATGCGCCCGCAGCGCTCTATCTGTTCGAGTATTTCACCCCGTTTTTCATATTCATCTATTATTTGAAATGAAGGCCCTATAATCTTCATGATGCGCCGCCTCTTTATTTTTTGCCTTCGCCGTAAAAGGCGCGATAGGCCCTGTAAGTCATATAGAGGTCCGCTTTGTGCGCGACCTCGAATGGTGAGTGCATACTTAGAAGCGGAGTGCCAGCATCGACCACGTCCATACCTTGCTCCGCAAGATACTTGGCCACCGTGCCGCCCCCGCCCTCATCCACCTTGCCAAGCTCCCCGGCCTGCCATATGACGCCCGCGCTGTTCCAGACACCCCTTATCCATCCCATATATTCGGCATGTGCGTCATTGGCGCCCACCTTGCCGCGGGAGCCGGTGTATTTTGTAAGGCATATACCGTAACCCATGAGCGCGTCGTTGCGTTTCTCGTGGACTTCCAGGTAATCAGGGTCAACTCCGGCGGTCACGTCCCCTGAGATGGCTTTTGAGCGCATGAACGCCCCCAAAAGCGTATCCGTCTCGAGCGAGACCTTGGACCTGCGGACAAGACCGTACATGACCGCCTCCAGGAGCCTGGACTTCGCCCCTGTGTTCCCGTCGCTTCCTATCTCCTCCTTATCGAGAAACAGGGCGATCAAGGTGTTGTCAGGCCGTTTCTGCTGGGCTATGGCCATAAAAGATGCGTAGGCGCAGGCCCGATCGTCATGACCATATGCCCCGACAAAGGCCCGATCAAGCCCCACATCCCTTGCCGGACCGGCCGGCACAAACTCAAGCTCTGCGCTTACAAGGTCTTCTTCAACCAAGCCGTAGCGTTCATTCAAGAGGTTAAGGATGGAAAGCTTTACGGATTCCTTCATGTCATCCGGCCCTGCAAGCGGGATGCCTCCGAAGATCACATTCAGCTTTTCGCCAGTGACGGCCTCTGATATCTTTTTGTCCGCCTGCACCTTGTATGCAAGGTGCGGGAGTATGTCGTTTATCGTAAAGACCGGATCCAAAGGATCTTCTCCTATATTTATGGAAACGGCCCTTCCATCCTCCTTTATCGCGACCCCGTGGAGGGCCAGGGGCCGGGTGAGCCACTGAAACTTTTTAATGCCGCCATAATAGTGCGTCTTTAGATAAGCCATGTCCAGATCTTCATATAGAGGGTTTTGCTTTAAATCCAACCGTGGGGCATCGATATGCGATGCGATTATCAAGGCCCCCTCGGTAATAGGCCTCCTGCCGACAACAACCAGGGCGCACATCTTGCCCTTGAAGCCCCACATCAGTCTGTGTGCATCTTCCCCCGCGCGGTCAAACGGGACAAACCCATAACCATCCGACGCCTCCATAATAGCCTCCGACGCCTCCCGCTCCGTCTTGGCCCTGTCAAGAAATTTCTTATAGTCATCCGCATATTTCAAGGCATCCTTGCGTCCTTCATCCGTCAGCTGGGACCAGACATGTCTCCGTTTGCGCGCAAGCCGCTTTTCTAGTTTCTTATATTCCTCCCTGGAAAGCCCCTTACCCTTCATAAATTCCCCGTTTCCTCTTTTTTTATTTTTTGCCGTCTTTTTTTTATAATAGCCTCATGGGGAAAGAGTGCAATGGGGGGGCTTGACGGCTGGATATTTTTCACCGGCCTTGCTAAATTAGCAAAAATGATAACCATCCGGAATCTGGTCAAGGACTACAAGGGCCTGAGGGCCCTTAACGGCATAAGCCTGGACGTCCATGAGGGTGAGGTCTTTGCGTATCTGGGCCCTAACGGTTCGGGCAAGACAACCACCATAAAAATACTTGCGGGCATTACAAGGCCCAGCTCCGGCCAAGCGGTTTT
>JAJYLJ010000063.1 GCA_021787835.1 Deltaproteobacteria bacterium
TCTCACCAAGGGGGAAATAGTCAAGCTGAAAACTGCTCATTTCAAGGATGGCCACCTCTTCGCTTGCACCTTCAAGGATGAGGTTCAAAAGCGGCTCGCCTATATTGCCCGCCACCCTATAAGGCACTCCTGCGTTTCTGAACATCTCACCCACAAGGCTTGTGGTGGTCGTCTTGCCATTTGTACCTGTTATTGCAATCATCGGTCCGCGCCACATGGATGCGGCCAGGGCGAGTTCGCCGAGCACAGGCACTCCTGCGTTTCTGGCCGCCTTTAGGGCGGGGATGTCATACGGGATCCCAGGGCTTGCGATGATCAGGTCTGATGAAAGGCAGGTCTTTTCATCCTGGTGCCCGGCCTCGATAAACACGTGGTTTTTCATGCACCAGTCTACGAAATCTTGAGGCCAGTCCTCCAAGGGCTTAAGGTCACTCACAGACACAGCCGCGCCGCCCGAGACGGCCCACCTGGCGGCCGAGCGTCCAGAGGCCCCCGCGCCAAGAACCGTCACTTTGCTACCACTGACATCCATCGGCAAGGTCCCCTTGATATCCGCATGTCAAACCAAAAGAAATTTTCATCTCAATTTAAGCGTACTTATCGCCAACAACCCGAGTATTATGGACACAATCCAAAATCTTACAATAACCTTGGGTTCATTCCACCCTGATAGCTCAAAATGGTGATGGAGCGGGGCCATCCTGAAGACCCTTTTGCCGCCCGTGGCCTTGAAATATCCCACCTGAATTATGACTGACAGGGCCTCGGCCACAAAGACGCCGCCTACAATTACAAGAAGAAGCTCCTGTTTAATCAGGACCGCGACCGCGCCTATGGCACCTCCCATTGAAAGCGAGCCTGCATCTCCCATGAATATGCTGGCCGGATAGGAATTATACCACAAAAATCCAAGGCCAGACCCAACCATGGCCCCACAAAAGACGGACAACTCACCGGCCCCTGGTACATAGGGAATCTGGAGATAGGTGGCTATGGCTATGTTACCGGCAAGATAACTGAAAAGCGTATAGACAGCCGCCGCCACGACAAATGGCCCTGTGGCCAGACCGTCCAGGCCATCCGTGAGGTTCACTGCGTTGGACGCCCCTATAACCACCAGCAATGCGAAAAGGAAGTAAAAAATACCAAGATCTGGCCTGATGTGCTTGAAAAAAGGAACGCTCAGCTTTGTGTCCCAAGAACCATCCGCAAAAAGGACATAAAAGGCCATGATGCAAAAAAAGGCCTGGCCGACCAGCTTCCATCGGCCGGAAAGTCCCTTGGAACTGCGCATCTTGATCTTCAGGATGTCATCAACGAGTCCTATAAATCCAAAGCCAGTAAGGACTATGAGACATATCCATACAAAGACCTCTTTAAGGTCAGCCCATAAAAGAGTTGAAGACACGATCGCCCCTACAATCAATACGCCCCCCATGCTCGGGGTGCCGGCCTTGGAAAGATGTCCCTTGGGCCCGTCATCCCTTATGACCTGCCCCATCTGCATATGTTTTACCCGCTGAATGAACCGCTCACCGAGAAAGAAAACTATGCAAAAGGCGGTTATTGTTGAATATATCGTACGAAATGTAATGTAATGAAAGACATTGAGGACCGGCCATACGTCGTGGAGCGAATAGAGGAGATGAAAGATCATGCGCCGCCCCTGTTGTCTTTCGCGCCGAATACCGTGCGCAGACATGCAATGGCCCTCTCGAGCCTTACCCCCCTTGACCCCTTCACAAGCAAGGTAACAGGCGGCCTGAAAAATCCGGCGGCCATTTCATTGAGCCACGCAATAAGCGAATCCGTATCAGGAAAGCCTTGGCAATGGCCGGAAAAACCCGATCTTTTCGCCGCTGAGGCCACCACATTGGAAAAGGACCCGACGGCCAGCAGCACATCAAGCCCTGCGCCCGCCGCCGCCTCGCCAAGACCTTCATGGAAGTCCACGGCATGATCGCCCAATTCAAGCATGTCCCCTAATATGGCAGCCCTTGCACCAGTGCCCCAGTGTGACAGGCTATCAAGGGCAAGGCTCATGGAGGCGGGGTTTGCATTGTAGCTATCGTCCATTAAATAGATGCCGCCTGCAAGGGCCTCAAGGTTCAGACGGCCTGAGACGGCCCTTGTACCCTCAAGTCCTTTAATTATCTCATCATTCGTAAGACCCAGGGCATAACCCAAGGCCGCCGCCGCAAGGGCGTTTTGTATGTTCGCCGTGCCTATGAGACCAAGCCCTGCCTTGACGCACCGGCCAGCGATATTTATCACAAGATCGGTCCCCATCCCCGAAGGCGTCCATGATTCAAGAAAGACATCCGGCGGCACGCCTTCCCTGGACCTTCCCTCCATGGAGTAAAAGACCTTTTTGCACTCAAGATCCTTGGAAAGCTCGAATACAAGCGGGTCATCCATATTGACGGCGGCCACGCCATCGGGCTTCATGGCCCTGAAGAGCTCCCCCTTCTCTTTCGCCACCCCGTTTATGTCTCCGAGGCCCTCGAGATGAACAGGCCTTATATTGGTTATGATGGCCGCATCCGGGGCCGCTATCTCTGAAAGCCTCGCTATCTCGCCAGGCTGGTTCATGCCCATCTCAAGAACCACCCACGCATCACGCCTCCTCGCCCTGAAGGCGCTAAGCGGCAAACCTATCAGGTTGTTGAAATTGCCCTTTGTGCCGGTAACCCTCCAGCGCCTCCCGAGGATCGATGCGGCAAGCTCCTTAGTGGTGGTCTTTCCACAACTGCCGGTTATGGCGGCCACCTTGACACCGATATACCGCATATACCATGAGGCCAGATCCCCAAGCGCCCTTATTGTGTCCGGGACAGCCAAGAGCGCCGGCCCGCGGGCGGCCGCCGGAGGCCTTGATTCGTCCTCTTCGGAGATGACCGCGCAGCATGCGCCCCTTGACAGGGCGTCCATTAAAAAATCCTTTCCGTCAAACCTCCCGCCCTTGATGGCATAGAAGGCATCCCCGGATCTTACGGCCCTGGAATCAGTTGATATGCCGCGAACCGTCACAAGATCCAAGCGGCTATCTTCTGCACGGCAGGCGACCCTGGCCCCGATAGCCCTTGCAATCTGCGAGACGGAAATGCCCATGCCAAAAGCGTCTTTTATCGCCTCCCTGTCATCAAACGGCAGTCTTTTATCGCCGATTATTTGATACGTCTCGTGACCCTTGCCCGCCACCAGGATGCAATCGCCGGCCCTTGCCATACCAGCCGCCCATGAAATGGCCTCTTTCCTGTCAGGGATCACCTCCACCCTGGTCATCGCCGCCTTCTCGTCACAAGAAAGGGTGTTTAGCCCATCAGTCATCTGTCCCAAAATCACATTCGGGTCCTCGCTCCTGGGGTTGTCCGATGTGAAAACGGCGATGTCTGCCCCCAAGGCCGCAATCCTGGCCATGATGGGTCTTTTGCCCCTGTCCCTGTCTCCACCGCAACCGATTACGCATATTATCCGTCCGGCGCTAAGTCCAGAGAGGGTGTCAAGGACGTTTTGAAGTGCATCGGGCGTATGAGCGTAATCCACCAGGGCGGCAATACCTTCTTCTGGCAGATCTACCGGCTCAAGCCTCCCAGGGACGGTCAACACGCGCCCAACGCCCCGGCCTGTCTCATCAAGACCCATCCCAAGCGCCGCAGCCGCAGCCACGGCGGCAAGGATATTGGAGAGATTGTGCCTGCCTATGAGCCTTGACGAGATATGAACCTCGCCTTCCGGGGTGATAATCGAGGCCGTTGTCCCCGCCAGGTCACACCTGAATGATTTTGGTCTTACATCGGCCCTGGCGTCCATGCCATAGCTTATCCTGCGGCCCTCGGCAATGGACCAAAGCCTCCTCCCATATGGATCGTCCATATTTATTACGGCCACACCAGACGGATGTTCGGTGAAGAGCCTGGCCTTCGCAAGGAAATATGACTCCATATCGTGATGATAGTCCAAGTGGTCCCTGGTGAGATTGGTAAAGATGGAGGCTGCGAAATGGCACCCCTCGACCCTCTTCTGATCAAGGGCGTGTGACGAGACCTCCATCGCGACCGCCCTTACGCCTTCATCACGCATCTCCGCAAGGCTGGACTGGATCGCAACAGGATCTGGCGTGGTAAGGGCGGACGGGATATCTCTGCCACCGTATCTCTTGCTTATCGTCCCGATGACGCCGGACTTGATCGCATTTTCATTGAATATGCCCTCGAGAAGATACGAGACCGTGGTCTTTCCGTTGGTGCCGGTAATACCCACAAGCATAAGACTCTTGCTTGGCTCTCCATAAAAAACGCTCGCCAGCCGACCCAGAAAACCCCTGGGGTCGTCCACGCCGAAGACACTTACGCCGCAACCCGCCCTGGCGGCGAGTGCCTCGGCATCCCGGCCCGGAACCACCAGTACCCTCGCGCCCCTTTTGATGGCATCAGGTATAAAAGTCTTGCCATCGGCCTTAGCGCCCGGGATGGCGACAAAAACAAAACCAGGGCCTATCCCTCTGGAATCAGAAGTAATACCAGTCACACCGGACCTGGCAATATCATCTATTAGGTTACATTCATTCATTTTTTAGAAAGGCCGCCGTAATCAGGCGCATCCATCGGCAATCTGGCCGCGGCCTGCAACACCTTTTTTACACCGCCCGCGACATCCACATAACCGGCAGGGTCTTCCTTGACCTTATCCATGACCAATATGTAGCTTAAAATTGGAGAATCTTCCGGCCAGAAACCAAGAGACATGATCTGCGCACCAGCCTTGCCAGGGGTGCCTCCGTCATCATCGCGCCGCCTGACCGTGAAAAATGGCAGCCCCCTCGAGCTTGTCAGCCTCTGTCTGAATTCCAGGCTCAACGCCTCCGCCTCCTGCCCATGACCCAGTTCCGCAGGCAGGCCAAAATCCCAATAGGACATCTGTCCTTTTTTCGGATATTCAAAGGCCACATGGGGCTGAACTAGCTTGCCGCTATTTATAAGGGCTGAAAAGGCGCGCAGCATCTGCACAGGGCTTGCCGCCATGCCCTGTTGCAAGACATCGTCCCACGAATAAAAACGACTGGATGAAAGCCTCCCCATATCCTCATTGGGTAGATCGATCCCCGTCAATTGTCCGAAACCAAGCCCCCACATGCTGGTTAACATATTCTCATTAAAATCAACCGCCTTGACCTCATCGCCCGTCCAAGGGCCGAACACTGCAAATTTATCACTTACGCGGGCAAAATCAAACCCCGAGGGTTTTGTATTGTTTGGCCCTACGGCGCCGTCTTGACCGTAAACCTGCCCTTGGTGGGCCACCCAACTGGTAAAAAGAAGAAACACGGATGGATCGACTACGGCCTTGATGGCGTAATTGCTGAATCCTGCCTGGTCGTCTCGCCAGAATCTTTCAATATCCCACCGCGGGCTTACTGCCATCGCCAATATCTCGCCTGTTTCAAGGCCCATGATGACCATACAGCCTTCTTCGCCGCGCATCCTCGCAAGCTCCCTTTGGAGCTCATCTTCGGCCATGGTCTGGACGCCCATTTCAATGGTCAGATGCAGGCTGCAATCCTTGCGCTCGACGTCTTTGCATTCCGAACCAAGCCTTCTATCATAAAAAGACTCGACACCCTCAAGCCCAACACCTTCCTGATCTACAAAACCCAAGACCTGTGAGGCGAAATTATTATATGGATAAGAACGCCTGAAACCCTCAACGACAGCGACGCCAGGGATATCGGCTGCCTTTAGTCTTTCAGATTCCGCCTCGCTTATGCCTGTCTTCAGCCAGACAAAATTGCGCGCCGAAGATATCTCACGGCTCAATTTCTTCTGATTGACACCAAGGATATCAGAGACCTTGGCGACCCACTCGTCGCCGGGAGGGACAAGAGAGGGTCTGGCGTATGCCGACAATATCTTCGTGTTAGTAGCAAGCAGCGTTCCACTCCTGTCAAAGATGGGAGCCCGCTGCATGCCGCTGTCAAGATAAATGCCCCTGCCACGGCCCGTGCCCGACGCGCCGGTGGCAAAGGGCCATTTTAAATCAAGCTGCCTGGCTACTGCCCACACAAAATAGCCGGTTATCGATACGGCTATCAGACATATTGCAAATACAACGGGCGAGGCCAGGCCCTGTTTCTTTTTTTTCCTCCTGGCGGCGGCCATATCTTTATATAGGCCTTAGTCCTCCAGTCTAACTATCTGACTGTTCGCCGGGCTGTGAAACCCCAACTCTTTTGCTATCAGGCCGAGCCTCTTCGGCGATTCAAGAAGCCCTTCAGTCTTTTTTAGCGATTTATATCTGGCGTCAAGCTGAACGGCGTCTCTTTTGAGCATGGTAAGTTCATTGGATATGCTGCGTATCTCATAGCCGGCCCAGAGATTGACAATTAATATGCAACAGGCCGTAACAGCGGCCAAAAACTCCCTGACAGAGAGCTTGTTCACCTTCAATAGCGGCATACCCATGGACTGTTCTCTTCTGCTGAACGCCGCATAGGAGTGCCGCTCAAGATTGCGGATGGCGGATGTGCGGTATGTCATATTCAAATCCTCCATTATGAATTAATTAAAACCTGGGTATCAATCTTTTCTGCAACCCTCAATTTTGCGCTTCTGGCCCTAGGGTTGGACGCCAATTCGTCAATGCCGGGCGTGATGGGTTTCTTTGTTACCGGCTTAAGCCGCACGTCTCCCCTAAAGGCGTCTTTCACCATGCGGTCTTCAAGGGAATGAAACGAGATTACGCAAAAACGCCCGCCGGCCTTAAGACAGGATGGAAGCATATCAAGCGCATCCTTCAGATTGTCAAGCTCCCTGTTCACCGAGATGCGGAGGGCCTGGAAGGTCTTTGTTGCAGGGTGCACCCTTCTGCCTTGATATTTCATTGGAACGGCCTTGGCCACAATCTGGGCTAGATCCATGGAAGAAAGAATAGGCGCCGTCTTGCGGCGTGCCGAAATGGCCCTTGCAATCCTGCTGGCCCAGCGTTCCTCGCCATATGTGCGGATAAGCGAGGCAAGCGCCGATTCAGGCAACTCATTCACCATGTCGGCGGCGGTAACGGCACTCATGACATCCATCCTCATATCTAATGGCTCATCCCTGAGGAAACTGAAGCCCCTGGCGCCCTTGTCGAGCTGATATGACGACATGCCAAGATCAAGCACTATGCCGTCAACCCTGTCTATGCCCATATCATGGAGTATCTCGGGTATCTGAGTGAAGTTGGCATGGACCAGCCTGACTCCCTCTCCGAAGCGGGAAAGATTGGCTCTTGCCGCCTCAAGCGCCGCGGTGTCAAGGTCAAAACCTATGAGCAGCCCAATGTCCGCGCATCTGTCAAGGACCGCCTCGGCATGACCGCCCAAGCCGACAGTGCCGTCAACATAGACGCCGCCGGCCTTAAGACAAAGCCCCTCAATCACCTCATTGACCAATACCGATATATGGCCCACGCGGTCCATGGAACGCTCAGGCCTTTGTTCCGATGGTTGAGATGAGACGGCTGTACTGGTCGAAATTGTCCCTAGCCTTGCGCAACTCTTCATCCAGACGTTCCTTGCTCCATATCTCGAAATATTTGAGCATGCCCGACAAGACGACTTCTCTGCTTATCCCGGCCTCTTCCCGTAAGTTCGCCGGAATCAGTATCCTGCCGTGCGAGTCCATGTTGCACTCAACACCGCCGGCCAAAAAATACCTCTGAAAAGAGACCACCTCCGGAGGGGCGAGCTTGAAGTTGCCGAAGCTCTCCTCAAGCTCACGCCACTCCTCGAGAGGATAGGCGGCAAGACAATTGGGTAGATTGGTTACGATAAGACGGCCGTCGTATTTGGTCTTGAGGACATCCCGTATCCTGGCGGATATGCTAAGACGCCCCTTCTCATCCATTGTATGAACCGACCGGCCCCTAAACACTCCCCCATCCTCCCACTTCATCCCACTTTTATCCACTATATTGAAACAATGAACCACCTGTCAAGATTTTTTAGACATAAAAAAAGAATTTAGCGGGTCAGCCGGTGAATAGGCTGATTTAGCCTGATTTAAATGGTTTTTTCAGGGATAAAAAGACTATACAAACAAGATGGTTACGTTTGCTGGAAATTAAGACAGGGCTATGCCGACACAAAATGCCTATAAAAGACAAAAAGTGGGGGCAAGTGGGTTGGTAGCAAGACCGGGGCTGGCCTCACATCTTTTCCTTCAGAAAAACGCCTTTGGCGGCATCCTTGAATGCGGCTCTTATCTCAAGCATCTTCTCTGGCGGAAACTGGCTTATTACATCGCCGCTATCCTTCCTTATCACCTGGACCACAGGCTCATTGTATTTTGCGTCCACCTTAAAGGCTATCTCGATGTTCAATGAGTCCAGATCGGGCTGGATATCCTTTATGGCGTTATCGATCTCTTTTTTGGTGATGGATTTGGCAGTGTCAACGCCAGCCTTGTTGACAGCCTTGGAAGACTGCCTGGTGCTGGCCGCAACGGAAGGGATGCCTTCTCCTCCTGCCGCGAGGTTTTCATTGCCGGTTCTATTGATCTGCACCTTTATTGGCTCAAGAGCGCCTATTCTTTCTATATTTTTTAAACTTGTATCCATGGCTGGCTCCTCTTTTTTACTCGATCAAGAAATATCCTTGTCTTTTATCCATTGTTCACAAACCTTGAGCGCCTGCCGACACCAAACGCCTTATATCCATTAAGGGCTGCCCTTCCTTTCCCTAACGCCTTGAGTTCACCGGCAAGCCTTTCTCTCTGGCTTGACACGGCCTCATAAAGACGCTCCTCTTTCTTGATCAGGCTCAAAAGACGCGCCCTCAATCTTGCTGCATCAGCCGCAAGATATGAACCCGAACGGAGACCGTCGTGGAATTCACCAAAAAGACCCTCGGCTGTCACGCGCCACTCTTCACATCTTCTCTGCCACTCAGGCATCTGGGCCATGATATCATCGGGCCTTTCCGCCATACCCTCTATAAGCCCGTCCTCCATGGCCTCAAGCGCGCTCAATGCGGCGCCAAGCCTCGCATATGGATCACCGGCCAAGACATCATCAGGCCTTTTGCCAATCGTATCCACGGCTAACCCCTGGTCGAAAAGCTATAGGCATAAAAGGCTCCGCAGGCTGGGCTATGATGCCCTCCCGCGAATAAGTGCCGCTCTCTATTGTCCGCCACAGCCACCTTGTCCATGCGGTCTCTGTCGGCCTCCATCTTCTGGGCCTGGGCAAACGGCATGACCTCTGTCTGCCATATATGCCTTAACTGCGTCACATATTTTATGGCGATGTCCAGAGTCATTTCATCATTGGTTATGTTAACCCTTGGCAACTCGGCCAGAATCGCCGTATAAAGCCCCCTTAGAAAGGCCGGCACCTCGCCGTCTCCCTCGACCACACTCAAAAGCTCCGAAATGATGGCGATGGCCTTGCCAAGATGCTCTCCGCGCACCCTGGGATTATTGACCCTTATGCCCTCTTTGGCCTGATAGAGGTTTTTAAGCGCCCCGTCATAGAGCATCAGGATCAATTTCTGCGGATCGGTCGTGAGCACGTCCGTCTTTTCATAGGCCTTGATATATGTGCTTTGCATGGTTTGTCCCTTAAATTATAAATTCCGTAATTATTAGCCCGTCTGGCTATTGTTATTTGTATTCGTGAACGCATTAAACTGTGCAGTAAGATAAGACGAAAGCGATTTCATGGTGCCCATAAACGAATCAAGCTGCGCATACTGCCTTGTCAACGTGTCATATTTTTCATTAAGGCGCGCCGTGGCGTCATTTATCTCTTGATTTAACTGGGTTATGCGCGACTGGGCGGCATTTTGCTCCAAGGCCAAGACACCTGTCCCGGCCTGTGTTATATTGCCAAGACTGCTGTCAAGCTGGCTTGCAAAGCCGGTAACCCCTGTCTTACCCAGGAAAAAGGTCTGAACATCGTTGAAATTATTGGCAAGGGCGTTTTCCAGAGTCGGCTTATCTATGCTTATAGTGCCGTCCTGGGCTACACTGAGGCCGAGGTCATACATTGATTTTATAGTCCCGCCCGTGTTTATCTGCGTTGCCAAAAGGGCCTGAAACTGCGCCGTCAGGCCTCGAACCGTGCTATTGGCGGTAAATATTCCCGGAGTTCCATTGCTGCTGTAGCCGGTATCGGTCTTAAGGGTCTTGATGGCGCTGTTAAACCCGTCAACCATGCTGAGGATCGTGCTTTCAAGGTCGCTTGTGCTTGAACTGATAGAAATCGAGCTCGTCCCTGGTTTCAGGAGGGTTAAATTCACGCCGTTTATTATATCGGAAATATTTGTATTGCCGCCCCTCTGGTATGTGACCCCGTCCACCGTCACCTGCGCATTGAGAGAGGCCCCCGAGGCGCCCTGAAGCTCTGTAAGGGCGTAATTCGGAAGCTGCGTGTCGATGTATATCCTTGAGGTTTCACCCGTTGCGTTGGCCTTGAGCGCCAAATGATAAGGGGTGGCGCTTCCATCGTTTATGACCGAGGCCATCACCCCTGCATTGCCTGCGCTTTGGTTTATAAGATCGGCAAGTCCCTGAAGCGTCGTCCCGTTCGGAACGCTTACGCTTATAGTTGCACCTGTTCCCACATGATATGAAAAGGTCTGGCTGGCCCCGGAACTGTTGATCACCGTGTTTGCAGCGCTCACCCCGCCGCCCTGCCAGAGACTCGCCGTAGCAAGCTGGCTGACCGTGATCTGATGCGTGCCGATATCAGCTCCGTCCGATACGGTAGCGGACAAGACGCCTTCCGGCCCCACCGAGATGTCGCGCTTGATGAATGTGGACTGGAGATTCAACGTAAGCGCCTGGGATTTTATGCCCAGGAATGCCTGATCGAGATTGTTGAATTCGTTTATCTGCTGCTGTTCACCGCTCACTTGCGTCTGCATGTTTGTTATCGGGGCTTCATCCGCCTGGCGCAACTGGTCAAGCATACTTTGAAGCTGAAGGCCCGAGCCCAAACCAAGGGATGTGATCGTACCTGTACTTGACATAATAACACCTCATTCAGGGCGGCCATTCAAGGCCGCCCTTTTTTATCCTGTCAACCGCTACTGCAACAGCTTCAATACGTTCTGTGAACTTGCGTTCGCCTGGGCCAATGCAAAGGTGCCGGCCTGCTCGAGTATCTGCATCTTCGAGTAGTTCGAAGACTCAGCCGCGAAGTCCACGTCCATTATCTGAGACTGGGCGGATTGCACGTTTAACTGTGTTGTCGTAAGGTTGGCTATGGTGCTTGTCA
>JAJYLJ010000064.1 GCA_021787835.1 Deltaproteobacteria bacterium
ACAGGTTCTCGGATCAGGTGATCATGTTGAACAGCGGGCGCCTTGTATCAAAAGGGCCTGCTGGTTCTGTTATGAGCGAGGAAAATATAAACGCCGTCTATGGAGTAGAGGTGAAAGAGGTCGGCTGTAAGGGAATTAAATGCCTTGTCCCTATCAAATCCACAAACGGAGAAAATTATACCTCACTAATGGGTTAATGCCTTAATTTAAATCTTGTTTGAGGAGGCTGTGTGGCATGGATATGTTGATGAGGGTTGAGGGTCTTTTGTTTGGGATGGTCTTTTTGAATATTCTGTGGTCGGCCCCACTGGTCTTTGGCGAAGATGACAAGGGAAAAGATACCTCTTCCCTGGAAGAGGTCGTGGTCACCGCCACCCGCACGGAAAAGAAGGTGGATGACGCCCCGGCGAGTGTTACTGTCATCACGAAAAAGGACATGGAAAAATACGATATTCAGACCGTTGACGATGCAATCAAATACGAGCCCGGCCTCTATGTAAGGCGGACAAAGGGGCTCTCGGACTCCATAACGAGCGTCCAGATGAGGGGGCTTTCCGGGCAGAACCGCACCCTTGTGCTGATCGACGGCCTGCCTGTAAACGACGGCTTCAGTAGGAGGTGTTCCCTGGAACGAGATATCGACCGAGAATGTCGAACGCATCGAGGTGATACGCGGGCCTGCCTCCGCCCTCTATGGCGGAAACGCCATGGGAGGTGTGATCAATATCATCACGACCACACCTAAAAAACGCGAGGCATCGGCATGGATTGGCTATGGCGGCGATGACTCAAAACGCTACGGCGCGGCCATGGGAGACCGGTTTGCCGACAGGTTGAGCGTAAGCTGGGGGGTGGAGGGCGAGGAGACAGGCGGGTATCCCACGAGCCTGGTCACAAGGCCAATCTCAAAGGGGAACGGCGATATATATGGCGGCTACCCGACCCAAAGCACCTCCGGGGCACCCATGTGGGTGGTTGGAGACACCGGAGACAACACGGCCCGCCGCCTGAATCTGAATCTGAAGGCCGTCTATGACTATTCTAGGACAGGCAGCCTGGGTGTCGAGCTCCAGAGCGGGCGCCATGAATACGGCTATGACCCGCCGCACACATATCTCTCCGACAGGAACGGCAGGGGGCCGGTTTTTTCAGGCAAGACAGACGCATGGGGCAGCGGCTATGCAGGCGTATCACCGTCCAATTATATCGCTTATACAGGAAACAGTGAGAAAACCTTCAATCTCTATGCGGTTACCTACAAGGAAGATTCCGGCCTTTTCAACTTCACAGGAAGGCTCGGTTACGAACACAAAAACTTTTGCTATACGAGCTCAAGCGGCGCCAGGGACCAGGATTACTGGAACGCACCAGGCACAAAGAGCGACGCGGATTATGATTCATGGTTTTCAGACCTGCAGGCTAATGCGCCCATAGGCGAGAAACACCTTGTAACCCTCGGGTTCTATTCAAGAGGGGATGAGTATGACGGAGGCGGCTATGACTTTGCCTTTTACCGGGATGAAGACAGCAGGGTCAGAAAGACCGATATCACGAGGGGCAAGGCCCGGTCTTATGCCCTCTATGTCCAGGAGGAGTGGAGACCCATCGAGTCCGTCACGCTTTACGGCGGCGTAAGGGCCGACTTCTGGAATGCCTATGACGGGATGTCGGGCCCGGTTTCCGAGCTGGAAAGGTTCAATGAGTCAAGCGACAGCTCTGTAAGCCCAAAGGCCTCGGCCGTGTGGAATCCCCTTAAGGATACATATCTCAGGACCTCGATCGGGGAGGCATTCCGCCCGCCCACACTCTATGAATTATACCGCACCTGGAGCTGGAGCGCGGGCACCTATCACTCGAACCCTGACCTCGGCCCCGAGACCCTCTGGAACTACGAGGCAGGCCTCGACCAGTACCTCCTTGACAGGAGACTCAGGCTGTCTGTCACGGCATATCATACCGATGCCTATGACCTCATATCCACCTATTGGGTGGGGCGGGACAACTACAAGGACAACCTCTCCAGGGCCAGGATAAACGGGATAGAGCTGGAGGCCGATGTCACGCCTGTCAAATGGCTGAGGTTCTGGGGAAATTACGCATACAACCAGACAGAGGCGATAAAGAACAGACGGAATCCAGCGGCTGACGGAAAGAGGCTGGCAGGATATCCTGTCATGGTCATGAACCTCGGGGCCGAAGTTACCTACAGGTGGGTCAAGGCGAACATCGCCGGACAGTATCTGGGCAGGACCTATGCCTCTGAACTGAATGACGACGTGCAGGATGTCTATGGCGGGAACTCCAGATGCTGGCTTTGGGATACAAAGCTCACCATGACACCGGTAAAACACATCGAATTCTCATTCTCCGTGGAAAATATGTTCAACCAGGGCTACTTTGAATACTACAAAGGACCGGGCAGGATATACTGGACCCAGCTCAAATATGTCTGGTAGGAGGAGAAACTCCATTGACATGGAAAACAAGGCAAATTTTTTTAGGGCGGACAAGGCCTTGGAACTGGCAAGGCAATTGGAAGCGGACTACTATACTATTGAGGCGCTCTCGGGCGGAATACCTGTTCGAATTGGTCCAGACGAAAACGTTACTGTGATTATATACGATTAAAGAAATAATCGTGGGGGACAAAATAATAATCGCGTCTAAATCCGATAGATTAAAAAGACTTATTACCCTCTATGGCGCCCAGGATATAGCCCTTATGTGTCATGACGCCATGGATCGTGATATCTTTACAAAAATGACCTGTGGGCTGATAGGACGCGAGATCTATTATCTTGAAGGCGTAAAGCGTCTTATGCCCATTGCCAAGGATGCCATCCTCAAGGCGGACGGATCGGGCCTTAGCTACCCGTCAGGTTGTGTCTGGCTGGCTGAAAATCTTGCCGGGGCCAAGGGCAGGATGGAGCGCGAGTGGTGGGCGCCGTCAGGCGGGGTTTATCTGTGCGTAGCCATATATCCCACGCTTTGCCGTGAACTATGGTCTTTTTATAGCCTTGGAATCGGCGTGGCCATAGCCCAGGTCTTAGGGGAGTGGGGGGTGACTGCCCATGTCAGGTGGATAAACGATATTCTTGCGGGCGGGAAGAAGGTGGCCGGGACGCTTACCGAGGTAATAAGATGCCCAGGCTCAGGTGAAGACTATATGCTCTTTGGCATAGGATTGAATGTCAACACAGAATCGTTCCCGGGGCATCTTGCCCAGGCATCATCGCTGGCTATGTTGACCGGCAGGGTCTGGCCCGCCCTTGAGCTTACGGCCCATATACTTTCAAGGGCGGGTATCATATTCGCTACGCTTCACAGATGGGAGCAATCAGGCATCGGGTTGGAGCCTGGCGATATGGGAGAAAATCCGGTCCTGAGGGCCTTCAGGCTTATAACCGATACCATCGGCAGAAGATGCAGTTACGGTCTTGACGCCGACAACCGTCCTGAGTTTACGGCCACCGCGAAGGGTGTCGCCGAGGACGGTGGTCTTATCCTTGTTCTTGATGACGAAGATGAGATCAGGGTCAATACTGGTGAGATACGATACCTTGACCAGTAAAAATCTCGGCGGCCTTTTAAGAGACATATAAATAATTTTTGGTCGAGGCAGACAGTGGCCGGGCTACCACCCCTGGCAGTGGACACGCGCTTACGGGCCAGGACAGCGGCCCTCTCTGACCGCCTGTGCAGTAATACCTGGCCACTGCCGCCAAGTTGTACAAGGGTCTCTTTAAGATGGATTTACGGGTCTACGCGGTATTTTGTTTGAGGTAGCTTTCTATAAAAGGCCCGATTTCACCGTCAAGCACCGCCCCTACATTTCCTGTCTCAAGTTCGGTCCTGTGATCTTTAACCAGCTGATATGGTTGGAGTATATATGAACGGATTTGGCTCCCCCAGGCTATTTCCTTCTTGTTGCCGTGAATTTTTTGTTTTTCAGTGTCTTTTTTCCGCTGTTCAAGTTCATATAGCCGCCCCAGCAGTATCTTCATGGCGATAGCCTTGTTTTTATGCTGCGAGCGTTCATTTTGGCACTGCACTACTATCCCTGTTGGTAAATGCGTTATGCGGACGGCCGAACTGGTTTTGTTTACATGCTGTCCTCCAGCTCCGCTCGCCCTGTATGTGTCGATGCGCAGGTCTTTTTCATTGATTTCAATTTCGATGGATTCGTCAAGCTCCGGCGCCACGAACACTGATGCGAAAGAGGTGTGTCTTCTTCCAGAGGCGTCGAATGGCGATATCCGTACAAGGCGGTGGACGCCCGCTTCTGATTTTAAGTTTCCATAGGCGTACAGACCAGAGGCCAGGAATGTGGCGCCCTTGATCCCTGCCTCTTCACCAGACATGAGATCCAGGAGTTTTACGCTGAAACCTTGTTTTTCCGCCCATCTTAGATACATCCTAAGTAACATGTCGGCCCAGTCTTGGGCCTCTGTGCCGCCCGCGCCGGCGTGTATGGTAACAATGGCGTTTAATCGGTCATGCGGCCCGGAAAGGAGCGTCTCGAGTTCCGCCTTCGCAATCTCGTCTTTCAGTGATTCAAGATCTTTTAATATATCCTTTAACGCCTCGTCATCGCCCTCTGCCGCCGCCATTTCAGACAGCACAGAGAGTTCTTCGTGTCCGGCTGAGAGTTTTTTGATCAGGTCTTTCCGTCCTGTAATTGCGGAGCGCTCCATCAAGAGCTTTTTGGAGCCAGGATCTTCCCAGAAGTCTGGCTTAAGGGTCTGACTGTCTATTTCGGCAAGGCGTTCATCAAGCTTCGTTTCATCAAAGATAACCTCTTAGATGCTCAAGTCCTTGCCGGGTATTTTGGATGTATCCCTTTGTTTTTTCCAGTAGAAGCGTATTATCCTTCTGTTTCTCTTTCATTTAGGCACCTCTTTCTTAGGATAAAGAAATATAAGAATGATTGTAATTATAGACAATACCGGCGGCCATTGCCCGCCATGTCTCGCAAAAAATGTCTCTCCGTCTCTCAAGCGGACTATTCCGGACGTATAGCATGGGTGGAATATGCTTGTGCGCGAGACCGTCTCACCCCAAGGGCTTATGATGGAGCTCACCCCCGTGTTGGCAGCCCTTATTACCCATCTTCTTGTCTCGACAGCCCTCAGGATGGCCATCTCTTCATGTTGGTATGGAGCGCCCGTGCGGCCGAACCAGGCATCATTGGTAATTACGGCGATAAGATTGGCTCCGCCCCTTACAAGGTCTCTTCCTAGCTTGGGGAATATGCTTTCAAAGCATATAAGGACGCCTATGTGGATTCCTTTGAATGAGAGCGGTGCCACAGACTTGCCCGCCATGAATTCACCTGCTGTTGGCAGATAGTCTTTCGCCCATGCGGTCACCCATCCAAAGGGCATATATTCCCCAAATGGCACAAGGTGCACCTTGTCATACCTGCCAAGGGTCGCGCCGTCCGGACCAAGGATATAGGCGCTGTTAAGATACGCCGTCCGGCCGCCTGTTTTGGCGATATTGTAGGCAGGACTTCCAAAGACTATGATCGCTTTTAATTTAGATGCCAAGGCGGCCACCTGTCTGCTTAAAGGGCCTTGGTCCTGGAAATAAAAAGGCGCTGCGGTCTCAGGCCAGACAAGAATAGGGTATTTTATGTCGTTTTTGCCCGTTGGTATATGGGCGCTGCTTACGGCCTCAGCACTTAGGTTTTCGTATGTGCTGATCGTCTTTTGTTGAAAGGCAGGGTCCCACTTTTCATTCTGCGGGATGGATCCTTGGATGGCCGCGGCGTATGCGGCCGGATAGCGGTTGTCTGTCTCGGCGATTTTTTTTATGCGCGTATCGCCGTATAGCCACAAAAAGGCGACGCCAAGGGCTAGCAGGGCCGCTTCTCCGGCGGCGGCACGGCGCCCTTTGATGCCTGATAGATTACAACAGCCTCTTGTCTTCTCCAGCAGGTCCCAAACAATCATATTTGTGAGAACTATAAGAAATGAAAGGCCATATGGGCCGTATATATCTGCTGTCTGGATGAGGCTTGGAACATGTATGAGGCTGTAGGCCAGACTCCCCCACGGAAATCCGCTCAAAAAATGTCCTCTTGCCCATTCCAACAAGGCCCAGGCGGCAGGCGCGGAGAGTGTCAATAGTATTATGCGATGCCCTTTGCGCATTGAATCCGCCACAAAGACAGACCATACGGCTGGATATACGGCGAGATAACAAGCAAGAAGGCCGACTACGGGCCAGGATGCCCAAAGCGGGAGGTTCCCGTATGTTGCGATTGTCGGGGCGATCCACCAAATAAGCGTGCCGAAATGGACAAGACCCGCGAGAAACCCGATACGGAAGGCCTCCTTCCACGTCTTGCCGTGCAACGACCAGACAAGGGGCACGATGGCGAAAGGAACGAGCAGGCCGATGGAAAATGGCGGGAACAGCAGGGTCAGTATTAGCCCCGAGATGATGGGAAGTAACCAGTCCAAGGCTTTCTGGGCTATCTGCAAATCAAGACGTCACCTGACGTCTGAAGTCTGTTTTGTCAGCCATGAGTGTCATAAGAATATAGAATTTGTCTTTCGATGGGGATGCGTTTTTCAGGAAGCCTTGCCGGCGGCCAGTCGGATGTCATCTCGATGAGTTTTTGTCTCGATGGTATTTTGTCCCAGCCATAGCTAACGGCCTTTTTGGTCCGCACGTTTAAGAGGGCCGCATCGAACAAATTGGCCTGCACCGCCCATGGCACTATATGGTCAGACTCAAGCAGGCGTGCGGCAGCTATCGTGCCAGACTCCCTCGTTACCACCGAACCCGGCCCCCCGCGTAGTATCATCAGGGAGCGGCCGTTGATGTTGACTGTAAGATCAACAAGGGCGATGACTTTTTGGCCGCTGGCCTCAATGGCTATCTCTCTGTCGGGCATAAGTTCCCCTATCCTGTAGCCGCGCTCTTCAACCAGGAATTTGGCCATCTTCTGTCTTATTCTCTCCCTGTCCGTATCAAGGACAAGGCGGCCCGTAAGATAGCAGGGCACCTTGATGAATATCGGCTGATTGCATGTTGTTATCATTTTTGACCCATCAAGCAAGGTTTCGATGAATAAATGTTCCGGAATCTTAATCTATTCCCGACAAATGTAAATAACGAAGCCCGTGTCATCGGGCAATATATATCCATGGCATTTCCAGGGATAGCCTTTTATCTGTTGGCCTTGTCTTTTTCGGCCATGCAAAACGCCAGCGCACAAACGCCGTTTAATGACTTGCAAAAGGGCGCAAAAACCAATGGGGCCTCGGTGGGATAAAATTATTTAAAGGTTTATCTGTTGTTAGTGTTTCAAGCGCCTTATATTCTGGCTTTATTAAACAATCCGCTAGATTATGACACGCATGAAATCTTCGGCCAGGATAATGGGCCCATCTTTATATATTGCCCTGCATGGGCCGGTTACGTCATGTTTATCGCAATCCGGATAAAAATGTGTGAGCACAAGTGTCTTTACACCGGCCTCGTTGGCGATCGACCCCGCCTCTGACGGTGTCAGGTGCCCTTGAACCTTTTCCCCTTCAGGCGCGGCGCATTCACAGACCAGAATATCTGCACCCGCCGCTATATCAATGATATTCTTGCAAAGGTCTGTATCGCCCGAAAAGACGGCCGTTTTTCCGTTCGGGCATTCAATCCGGTAGGCAAGACTTTGGGGTGTGTGTTTAACAGGTGCGGAGCGTATGATAAACGGTGGAGACTGGATGGCGGCAGGCGTTTCGCACGATAGTTCCTCCATTATAACCCTTCCTTCCTCCGGCTCCACCCAATTGCCGAAGGCCATTTTCATGGCATTATAAAAATTTTTAAGACCTTGTGCCGCAAATATCATTACGGGTGCGGAACGTCTGTAGCCAGGCGCGTATTTTGTGGCGAAGATGAAAGGGACGAATTCGCCTATGTGATCAGGGTGAAAGTGGGTGTAGAGTATTGTGTCAATTGAATCATAAGGGATCCCTGCCCTTGCCATCTGCCTCAAAGTTCCGGCCGCACTGTCGATCATGAAGGTCTGCCCATATGCCCTGAGACATGCGCAGGGCCCGGCCCTTCTTATCGATGGGGCGCAGGTGCCTGATCCCAGTATAATGACTTCCATTGTGTTTTTTTGCATTTCTGGCATGTTTTTTTGGTATCTTTTGCTCCAAGCATGAACATGCTTAACTTTCTTATAGATTAAACTATATTGGAATAATCTTGATTGGTCAAAGATCAGGCTGTCCATGACTTATTGGGTGGTTTCAGGTTGTAAGTTATAATCTAAATCCATGGCTGGATATAAGCTTAATTGGATCACACGGGACCTTGCTGTGGGCTATGCGCCCATGTCATACGAAGAACTTGATTCCATAAGGGGGCAAGGCATCGATGCCATTGTAAACCTGTGCGGCGAGTTTTGCGATTTGCATGAGATAGAAAGACAATCGGGCTTTGAGGTTTATTATCTCCCCATTCCGGATGAGACCGCGCCTGACATGGAAAAGATGGAAAAGGCCCTCGCCTGGCTGGACGAGGCCATTTATCTCGGGAAAAAGGTGCTTGTGCATTGCAGACATGGGATAGGAAGGACAGGGACATTCGTGACCGCTTATCTAGTACGGCGGGGTTTTGGTCTTAAATTCGCCGTAAAGAAGCTGGAAGCAACCTATGCCACCCCCGCCAATTATGAACAATGGCGTCTTTTGAAGAAATATGGAGAAAAGACAGGTGAGCTTAAGGTAAGAGAGCCGTCTTTGGAAAGCAGACATGTCATAGACCTTACAGAGTTTTTCGCGGAATATGAGGCGCTGGCCAAGGATGTCGAAGAGAAGAAGGAAAAATATCGGGATATAGACAGTGGTTATATGGATTGCGGCCGCATCTCAGATGTATGCTGTCATGAGCGTTTCAAGGTAAAATTCATTGAGGCTGTTTATATAAACAACAAATCAAATAAAATACTTACAAGCAAGGAGCGCCTTGATGCAATAGGGAAGGTGGCTAGTCTTTCAAGGGCCGGCACAAAAGGTGCGGCCTCGAAGACAGATGACTTATGCCCGTTGAATATGGCGGGCGGATGCCGCATCCATAAATACCGGCCTATAAGATGCAGGTCTTATGGAATTCCTGATGACTTAATGGATCACGGCCTGGCGGAAGAGATACTGGTCAATATATCCCAGGGCGTATTTTTTGCCCTCTCAGGGGCCTTCCCAGAAAGGGATCTTCTGGAATTTCCGTTCCTAGATGTCATCTCCGGGCGGTTTATACAGACATATTTTAATTATCTTCTTAAGATGTGAGGACCTTTGCCACTTTTTCTTCCAATTCTTCTTTGTCAATAGGTTTTACGCAATATTCAGAGGCCCCGGCCTTTATGGCCTGTCTTGCAGTTTCTACGGTAGGGTAACCTGTGAGCATAATTGCCTTTATATCCCCTTTTACCTCTTTCAATTCCTCCAAAACCTCTATGCCGGTCAATTTTTTAAGTTTTATATCCAATATGGCAAGTTCTATCTGATGTTCCTTTGCGTATTTCAGTGCTTCCTCTTCCTCGTCAAACACATAAACATTATGCCCCTTTCTCTCAAGGATCTTTTTTATCAGCACGCCAGCATCCAGCACATCGTCCAATACCAATATCTCGGCCATATAAGAGTTTCTCCTTATTTTTTTGCGCGAAATTCCCCCGATGTTATGCCATATCGCCTCATGAGACGCTGGAATGCCTGTCTTTCAAGCCCGCTTTTGTCTGCCGCCGCGGTAACATTCCCTGTGGTTTTCTTGAGTGCGCCCAAAAGGTACTCCCTTGTAAAGCGGGAGAGCATCTGTTTTTTAGCCTCGTTGTAATTGAATTGCTCAAAGCAGGCCGTCGTCCCTCCCTGTTTTATGTTGTTGGTTTCTTCATTCCCTGCGAGTATATCGGCCAGGGTTATTGAATTGTCTGAGGTCATTAACACGGCCCGCTTTATTGTATTCTGCAGCTGTCTTACGTTTCCCTTCCACATGCGTTTTTCAAGGCATTCCAGCGCCTCCCGCGTGAACTCAAGGCCTTCTTTTCCATATTCAGAGGCGAACAGCCCTAGAAAGTGGCGAGCCAGTATCGGTATATCTTCAGGTATGTCATTCAGGGACGGCATTGTAATGGTCAGCACATTTAGCCTGTAAAAGAGATCTTCCCTGAATTGCCCCATTTCAATTTTTTTTTCGAGGTCCTGATTTGTGGAGGCTATGACTCTGGCATCCACCTTTACGCTCTTGGTCTGGCCAAGAGGCCTTATTTCCTTTTCCTGGAGCACCCGTAATAGCTTTGTTTGTATAGAGATGGGGATATCCGCGATCTCGTCAAGGAGTAGGGTTGAACCGTCCGCCTCGAGGAAAAGCCCCTTTTTATCCCTGGTCGCGTCTGTAAACGCCCCTTTCGCATAGCCAAAAAGTTCGCTTTCAAGGATATGTTCAGGCAGGGCGGGGCAGTTGACAGCCACCATTTCGCGGCTTGAACGGCCGCTTAGCGCGTGGATGGCCCTTGCCGCCAGTTCTTTGCCGGTGCCGCTGGCCCCCCGTATAAGCACGGTCACGTCAGTGTCGGCAATCCTTGAGATGAGGTCAAAGATCTGCCTGATCTGTGGCGACTGGCCTATAAGACCCTGGAATATCCCCTGTCTTTTTATCTTTTTTTGAAGCAGTTGATTTTCTCTTAGAAGGTCTGTCCGTTCCAGCGCCTTCTCGATAGTATGTACAAGATAGTCGTTGTCGAATGGTTTTTGCAAAAAATCATATGCACCTTCTTTTAGCGCCCTTACGGCCAGGTCAATAGTCCCGAAACCTGTCATCACGATAACAGAGATGGCCTGGTCCAGTTCTTTGACCAGTCCCATCAGGGCAAGCCCGTCCATATCCGGCATCTTGATGTCGGTCAAGATGACATCCGGCGGACATTCCTTTAATTTTTCGTACGCATCCTTGCCCGATGACGCCAAATTAATTTCGCCTCCACACTTTCTCTCTATGACTCTGGCGAGAAGCTTGAGCATGGTCTTGTCATCATCGACTATAAGTATCTTGGAATGTTTCATGGGAAGACACAAAATTAAGTATTAGCCAAAAAATGTGTAAGAATTTATTACATGAATATACGTTTGCACTGTTTTATGCAATATAGCAAACTGAAATTCTCCAGGCGTATCAATTCGCTTGACATAATATACATAAAATCATCATAGTAATATTTAAATGGG
>JAJYLJ010000065.1 GCA_021787835.1 Deltaproteobacteria bacterium
ATAGCCCCATAGAATATAGAAGTCCCCTTTAGAGGTTGCCCTGTCAAATCAACGGGCAGCCTCTAAATTTTTTAAGACCCTTGCGCAACCGGCAGGCCGTGGCCGGGTATCCCGCACAGGCGGCCATGGAGGGCCGCCGCCCTGGCCCGTGGACAGGATGTCCACTGCCAGGGAAGGGAGACTCCGGCCACGGCCTGACCTGGAGTTATGGGAGAGGTGTCGCGTTTATTATGGCTTCATCTGGCCGGTCAGGGCCAAGAAGCCTTCATGCGCAAATTGTGTAACCGCGCAAAAGGCGGCCAGAAATATCGCCCATTTTATTATTTGTTTCCATGTCGGTTTATATTTAAATATCTTTTTTGTGAGGCCTATTATAATGAGCACCGTGGCTATGCTGTAGATCGTATAGGCCCATAGATGGCGGAGCATTTCCTTGGCCACCTCCATAAAAGGGCCCTTTCGGAGGGTGAATAGGATGATTGTCAGGATGGCCGCAACAGTCTGGCCGACGTCTTTGCGTGTCCATTGAGGAGTTTCGTTTTTCATTTTTTATAGCCGGTCTCTCGCAAGATATTTAATCGTCTTTTAATATAATACCAGGTAATTTTTATATGAAATACTGTTTTGGTCCTGTGCCATCAAGACGTCTGGGTCTTTCTCTAGGGGTTGACATCCTTCCACTAAAGACCTGCAACCTGAACTGTATCTATTGTGAATTGGGGCCCGGCGCAAAATATACGTGCGAGCGCGGGGATTATGCCCCGGTTGAGCTTATAAAGAGGGATCTGGAAAGCGCGGTATCGGGGGCGGGCGAGTTCGACACCCTCACCTTCACCGCCTCCGGCGAGCCTACCCTTCATTTGCGGCTGGGCGAGATGTTGTCTTTTGCAAAGACCCTCACAGACCGGCCCCTGGCCGTCTTGACCAACGCCACACTCCTTTCAGATCCGGCGGTAAGGGAAGAGCTCGCACAGGCCGACATACTCCTTCCATCACTTGATTCGGTGATTCCAGGCCGTTTCAGAAAGATCAACAGACCCGCCCCGTGCGTGCGCATTGAAGGCGTCATTGACGGTCTCATAAAGCTCAAGAAGGAGACGGGCGCCGTGATGTGGCTGGAGGTCTTGTTCGTGCGCGGAGTGAACGACCTGGATGAGGATGTCGTTGCGCTCAAGGAGGCGATTGCCGCGATAAGGCCTGACAAGGTCCAGATCAATACCGTCTCAAGGCCTCCGGCTGAGAGATGGCCAGCGCCGGTTTCAGAGGAAAGGCTCTATGAGATACGCCGGAAGCTTGGGTGCACGGCGGAGGTTATAGCGGACTTCAAGAGGCCTCCGTTGCCAGAAAATACCGGTGCTGCGACCGAGGCCGGGATAGTCAATATACTCATCCGCAGGCCGCTGACATTTGAGGACATCTTGATATTTACAGGGATGGATGCCGGAATGCTTAAAGAGACACTTGAAGGGATGGAAAGAAGCGGGACCATAAAGTGCAAGGTTTTTGACGATAGGCCGTTTTATTTTCCATGTGACCGTGTAGAATAGCCGAGTTCATTCAAGATCGAGGGTAAAATTAAACATAAAAGGTGTAAGATAAGACTCTATAATGGAAAAAAAGAAGAACAGCCATAAAAAGAAAGAACTGAGGATTGTGATAAATGCAGACGCACCCGAGGAATGCCGGGTTGCGCTTCTTGAAAACGGCCGCCTTGAGGCCTTTCAGCTTGAAACCACGACAAATATACAGACAAGGGGGAATCTTTATAAGGGCCGTTTGGTGAATATAGAGCCCGCCCTTGAGGCGGCTTTCGTGGATATAGGCCTGTCAAGAAACGCCTATCTCCAGTTCGATGAGATACACCCGGAATATTACGGCTATTCCGAAGACAAGGAGCGATTGGCCGAGATTTTAAGAAAGGGGCAGGAACTCCTTGTGCAGATAGTCAAGGAGGAGACCTCCATTAAGGGTCCGGCCGTGACTACATATCTTTCCATACCGGGCAGATTCCTCGTGCTCATGCCGGGTTCTGATCAGACAGGGGTCTCAAGAAAGATAGAGGATGAAGACGAGCGAAAGAGGCTGAGGGAGATCATAGCCGAGTGCAAAAGGCCAGAGGGCGTCGGTCTTATTGCAAGGACTGTGTCATCAGGCGTAACCAAGCTTGATATCAAAAGGGACCTTGGCTATCTCCTGAGACTGTGGCAGACCCTCAAGAAAAAGGCCGCCTCCGCCCAGTCGCCTTCTCTTATCTACACAGATCGTGATATTGCCACCAGATTTCTGCGCGATTACCTGACCACGGATGTAAAAGACATTATAGTGGATAATCAGGCTGTGTTTAACACCATTAAGTCGTTTTTAAAGATTATTTCTCCGCGTCATGTGGCTAATCTTTTTTTGCACAAGGAAGATATCCCGGTTTTTACCTCTTTCGGCATAGAGGCGCAGATAGAGGAGATATATAAACGCAGGGTGGCCTTGCCCTCCGGGGGTCATATCGTGATAGAGCCCACTGAGGCCCTGGTTTCAATAGATGTCAATTCAGGGAAAAATGTAAGGGAGAAGGATATAGAAGGCACGGCGCTAAAGACCAACCTCGAGGCGGCCGAAGAGATAGCAAGGCAGCTCCGCCTGAGGGACCTGGGCGGCCTTGTGGTGATTGATTTCATAGACATGAAGACCAGGTCCTACCGCCAGGAGCTGGAAAGGCGCGTCAAGGAATGTCTTAAGACGGACAGGGCCAGGACCGAGATATTAAAGATTTCCCGTTTCGGCATGATGGAGGTCGTTAGACAGAAGATCAGCTCTCCCGTTCAGTCTGTCAGTTTTCATCCGTGCACTTGTTGCAAGGGAAGCGGTGTTGAAAGATCGGTTGAGGCGTTGGCCCTTGCCCACATGAGGGCCCTGAGGTCTTATCTCGCCCGCAAGCCCGATGAGGCCAGGCGGCTCGTCATGGAGCTCCCTCCAAGGGTGCTGTTTTATGTCTTGAACAACAAGCGAAGAGATATCTGCGAGTTGGAAGATAAATTTGGTTTTCGTATAGTTGTAGAAAATAATGAAGCACTCGGGGCGGAAGAGATGAATATCAGCCCTGGAAACGGGAGGAATGCTTGAGGCGCGCTATGCAGGATGAAAGAAAGCTGGATGTCTTTATCCCTGGATATATAAAAGATCTTGTGCCGTATCCGCCAGGCAAGCCCTTGGAAGAGCTCGAGCGGGAGTATGGCATAAAAAACGCCATAAAGCTCGCATCAAACGAGAACCCTTTGGGCCCTTCGCCAAAGGCCTGCAAGGCCGTTGAAGAGGCGCTAGGGAAATTGCATCGCTATCCTGACGGAAGCTCTTATTATCTTAAAAACCGTCTTGCCGCGCGGTTTAATGTATCGCCGGGGCAGATTGTGCTCGGCAACGGCTCAAACGAGCTTATTGAGTTTATGGTGAGGGTCTTGATACGCCCTGGCTCTGAGGTCATCAGCAGCGAGCCGAGTTTTTTGGTCTATAGAAAGGCGGTCCAGGCCGTGGGCGGGATAAATGTCGTGATACCGCTAAAGGATAACCGTCATGATCTTAGGGCCATCAAGGGGGCGGTTACCGAAGGCACGCGCATTATTTTTCTCGACAATCCAAACAATCCCACTGGTTCCGTGATTGACAGCGAAGATATATGCGCTTTTTTGGCCGTCCTGCCTGATAATATTGTGGTGGTGTTCGATGAGGCCTACATGGAGTTCGTGCGGAACGGCGCAACCCGCAGCGGCCTTGAATTTCTGAAAAACGACAGACGCGTGGTCACGCTTCGAACGTTTTCCAAGGCTTATGGCCTTGCGGGTCTCAGGATAGGTTACGGGATTATGGACGCAGCACTTGCTGGATATCTTGAGCGTGTCAGACAGCCGTTCAACATAAATAGTCTGGCGCAGGCAGGCGCGCTTGCGGCCCTCGATGATGACGAGCACCTCGACAAGACCCTTAAGGCCACATGGGAAGGACTGGATTTTTTTTACAAGGCGCTCGATGAGCTCGGCTGCACGGTCTTGCCTAGCCATGCAAACTTCCTGCTTGTGGATGTGCATAGTGATGCGAAAAAGGTCTATGATGACATGTTGAGGCACGGCGTAATAGTGCGGGCCATGAATGCCTATGGTTTTCCGCGCCATATCCGCATAACAATGGGTCTTCCATATGAAAACGAACGTTGCGTCGAGGCCCTGAGACAGGTCTTGGCGAATCGACAAGGAGGAGAGAACAATGTCCAGACCGCCTAAATGCCGTTTTGTCGATCAGGAGCCTCTGGTGGTTTATTTCAAGCCGAGGGGGATCCCGATGCGCAATTTAAGCGAGGCCGTATTGTCTGTAGAGGGTTTTGAGGCCATCCGCCTTACAGATATCGAAGGGCTTGATCAGGATTCGGCCGCTGCAAAAATGGGCATTTCCAGACAGACCTTCGGCCGCGTTCTCGCCATAGCCAGAAAGACCCTGGCGAATGCCATCGTTTTTGGCATGTGTTTAAAAATTGAAGGCGGTAATTATCAGGTGCTGAAGGGGGCTGGCGACAGACAGTGCCAAGCCTTTGGCTCCGGTGGCGCCGGAGACGATAACCGTTAATGTCTGCGCCAGTATCGCAAGGATATGCCGCCAGCGCCAGTTTTTTTGAATCTGAAATTGCCATAGCCATCAAGGGCCTTTCAAAGAGCTATTCGACTGACAGTGGCGTGGCATTAAGCGTGCTCCGTGATCTGAATTGCAATATCCGCACCGGCGAGGTGGTCGGCATAGTCGGGGCCTCGGGGGTGGGAAAGACGACATTTCTGCATATCCTTGGGACGCTGGAGACACCGACTCTTGGCACGGTGCTGCATTTCGGTAAGAATATCTTCTCATGGAGCGATACCGAACTTTCGAGGTTCAGAAACGAGCAGTTAGGTTTTGTGTTCCAGTTTCATTACCTGCTTCCAGAGTTTACCGCCATTGAAAATGTCATGATGCCTTGTATTGTAGCCGGCGTGGACAGGAGACTGTCAAGGGATATGGCCCTTGAGATACTCCATGAGTTGGGCCTTGAAAATAGGGCCGGATTCAAGATCGGGCAACTCTCGGGAGGAGAGCAGCAGAGAATTGCCTTTGCCAGGGCGATGGTGAGGCGTCCAAGACTGCTTCTGGCCGACGAGCCCACCGGGAATCTGGATGAACGCACCGGCGAAAAGGTGGCGGATCTGATTTTTTCCCTTAATGAACGTTATAATACTACAATAGTGGTTGTGACACACAACCTTGCCCTTGCAATTCGCATGAAACGGTGTTTAGGATTGGTGGACGGCAAGGTGGTTGAATTAACCCCTGCCGAGCTTAAGGGTTTTGGTGTTGGCAAGGTGCAAGCGGGCCGGAGTCCGGGGGCCTTGCACCAATATAAATTCCAGTAGAGCCGTGGCTATGACATTGAAAAAAAACAATTTTGCTGTGCAGTCTAAGGCCGTTGCAAGCAGGTTTCCGGCCTGCAGGTCCGTGTTGGTGGTCTGGGTATTCCTGGTCATTTCTCAGACCATGCTGGTTCTTGCCCCTGAGACCGCCCTCTCGTCCATATCCGCCCCAGCTCATAAGAAGATACTGCTTTTTGATTTTTCGTATCTTGGGCCCAAGGATAAGGCCGCGCTTGCCGACAGTGTGACCGAAGGCATATCCAGGAGGCTGGTCTCGGCAGGCGGCGCAGTGGCGCTCGCCCACACCAGGGCCGGTGATTCGCTGAATGACATAATCAACAAGGCGAGGGCCGAGGCCGCTCAGTTTGCCGTATGGGGCAGTGCCAGCCTTTTGGGGGACATGGTGAGCCTTGATGTCAGGGTACTTGATCTCCGAGACCCTCAGGCCGCCCCTGTCCTGCTGTATGCCCAGGGTGGACAGGCCGAAGAGGGCCAGATACTCGATCAGGCCGGATCGCGCATAAAAAATGTTATTGAGGCCCCTGTAAAGGTCGCCGAGGTATTGATAAAAGGAAACCGCAGGGTCGATACGGATGCGATCAGAGACGCCATCACCGTCAAGGCCGGAGAGCCTTTTGATGAGAAGAAGCTGTCATCCTGCATCAAGTCCGTATATAAGATGGGTTATTTTGACGACGTCCAGGTTGATGTGGCGGACGGCCCGAAAGGCAAGATAGTTACGTTTCTTTTGAAGGAAAAGCCGGCCATCAACCAGATCAAGATAAAAGGCAACAAGGTTATCGACGACAAAAAGATAAAAGAGACGATAGGGCTCAAGCCCTATACCGTTATAAATGAAAAGGCCCTTCAGGATGCCGCGGAAAAGATAAAGGAATTATATCAAGACAAGGGCTATATCAATGCAAGCGTTCATGGGTCGGTTGAGCAGGTGTCGAATGACGCTGCGGATGTAATCTTTGATGTCACCGAAGGCAAGAAGGTCCAGATAAAGTCCATTACATTCCAGGGGAACAAGGCGTTTCCAGCCGACGAGTTAAGGGGGCTAATGGAGACCTCCGAGAAGAAGCCGATCTGGTATCCGAGCATTAAGAACATAATGGCCATCATCAAGGGGGAGGAGGGGGTCCTTAAATCCGACGCCCTTGACAGGGACGTGGGCAGGATCAACGCATTTTATCACAATCATGGCTATGTTGACGCCGTGGTCGGGCAGCCGGTTGTCATGAGGAAAGGGTCATATCTTTACATAACCATCCCGATAGAAGAAGGGGACAGATACGGCGTTGGGAATATAAAGATAGAAGAGGATTACTTTCATGATCCGGCGAAACTTCTTTCCAAAATGCAGATCGAAAAGGATAAAAAGGTCTTCAGCCAGGAGGTGCTTCGCCAGGATATACTCAAGCTTTCAGATATGTATGCAGACAAGGGCTTCGCATATGCCGACATAACACCAAAGATAGTAAAGGACCCGGATAAAAAATTAGTGAACATAACCTTGGTGGTCAACAAGGGGCCAAAGGTCAAGTTCGGACGGATCGACATAACGGGAAATACAAACACCAGGGACAAGGTCATAAGACGTGAGCTTAGAGTCGATGAACTTGATTACTTCAGCGCCTCCGGACTCAAGAAGAGCAAGGACAGGCTGAAGAGGCTGGGTTACTTTGACGATGTGAGCCTGGACCCCACTAAGGGAAGCAGCAAGGATACGATGAATCTGGATGTCAAGGTTAAGGAAAGGCCGACCGGCACCTTCAGCATAGGGGCTGGGTACAGCTCTGTCGATAAGGTCATGTTCATGGGCGAGATAAGCCAGAGAAACTTCCTTGGAAAGGGAGAGACCGTGTCATTCAGGGGCACGATAGGCGCTGTCAACAACCGTTACTCATTGAGTTTCATAGAGCCTTATTTTCTTGACAGCCAGTGGTCTTTGGGGACGCAGATATACAACTGGCAGATTGATTACAGTGATTACAGCCAGGACAGCACCGGCGCATCGGTACGCTTCGGCTATCCGCTTACGGATGAACTCAAGGTCTTTACAGGGTTGACCGTTGACAACACCACGCTTTCCAATGTAAGCGCCAATGCGTCGCAAATAATAAAGGATTCCATGAATATCAAGACTAGAAGGGCTGTAAGTATCGGTCTTGGCTATGACTCACGGAATGACTTTTATTTCCCCACAAGGGGCTGGGACAACTCGATAGCGGTGGAATACGCCGGCGGCCCATTTGGCGGAGACAGCGCCTATGTGAAATATACCGGTACGGCAAGTTACTATCATCCTATATGGAAACAGCTCGTCGGGCATGCAAGGCTTGGCCTGGGGTATGTCACCCAGGGCTCTGGCGGGAAGCTGCCTATTTACGAGAGATTTTTCCTTGGCGGCCTGGATTCGATCAGGGGATATAAAGAGGACTATGTAAGCCCGGTCGATCCTGTCACGGGTGAGAGGATAGGCGGCGATTACATGGGTTTCGGCCAGTTTGAGGCCATCTTCCCGTTGATAAAAGACATGGGGCTTAATGGCGTCACTTTTTTTGACGCAGGCAATGTATGGAGTAATACCTATAGTCTTTCAGACCTCAGAAAGTCGGTGGGTTTCGGCATAAGGTGGCTTTCGCCAATGGGTCCGCTTCGCATCGAGTGGGGCTACAATGTGGACAAAAAGCCCGGCGACAGCAACAGCAACCTGGAATTCAGGATGGGCGGCGTATTTTAACCGGCGTTAATCCTTAAGATGAAGACCCTTGAAGAGATAGCCGTTCTTATAGAAGGCGAGCTGGCCGGACCCGGCGACATGCCTATCGAAGGCATCAATTCTTTAAGCCTGGCCGGACCCAGCGAGATAAGCTTCGCGGTTGGCGCCCATTTTAGGGACGAGATCGGGAAGAGCAAGGCCGGGGCCGTTATCTTGCCCAAGGATTGGCAATATCCTGTTGACAGGCCGGCCATAAAGGTAAAAGATCCGTACGTCGCCTATGCGGTCATAGCGGCCGCATTCACCGAAGGGACGTTTGACGCCATCGGGATCAGCTCTAACGCCTGCATAGGAGACGGGTGTTCCATACCCGATGAGGTCAGCATATATAATTCCGTATGTATAGGGGACAGGGTTTCAATAGGGCTTCATGCGACGATCTATCCTGGCGTTTATATAGGCGACGACGTCTGGATGGGAGAGGGCTGCACCATATATCCCAATGCGGTGATATATAAGGGGTGCAGGCTTGGGAATCGCGTTACGGTACACGCCGGGACGGTGATAGGAAGCGACGGCTTTGGATATGCAAGACGCGGCGATGAATATATAAAGATACCCCAGACAGGTATAGTGGTCATTGAGGACGACGTTGAGATAGGGGCCAATGTCACGATAGACCGCGCCGCCTTCGGTGAGACCAGGATATGCAGGGGAACCAAGATAGATAATCTGGTACAGGTGGGCCACAATGTCACCGTAGGGCCAAATTCCGTCATAGTGGCCCAGGCGGGCATATCTGGCAGCTGCAAGCTTGGGGCCGGTGTCATGCTGGGAGGCCAGGCAGGGCTCTCGGGACATATTGAGCTAGGCGATAGCGCAAGGGTAGGTGCCAAATCAGGGGTTTCGAAGGGTGTGCCGGCCGGCGAGACGGTCTCCGGCATACCAGCCATCCCGCACAAGCAGTGGTTGAGGGCGGTAAATGTGTTCAAGAAGCTCCCCGAGATGGAAAGGGAGATGAGGCAGTTTAGAACCGTCTTAAACCTTAAAGCGGAGGACTTGGGACCCGAGGTCTTATTGGATGCAGGAGGACAAGATGAAAGAGAGTGAAGGGCGGCTTTCCATAGACGATGTGATGGCTTCCCTGCCGCACAGGTATCCTTTTTTGCTGGTCGATCGGATATTGACCCTTGAACCAGGTAAATTTATAAGAGGCCTTAAAAATGTGACTATCAACGAGCCGTTTTTTCAGGGTCATTTCCCGGGTTGTCCGATAATGCCCGGGGTTTTGATGCTTGAGGCGATGGCCCAGACAGGCATCATATTTGCCAAGGCCACGGAACCAGATGGCCTTAAAGATAAACTCCTTCTTTTTGCCGGTATGGACGAGGTCAGATTCAGAAGGCCTGTCGTACCCGGAGACCAGCTCATAATGGAGCTTACGCTTGTAAAACGAAAGGCGTCCCTCTGGAAGATGGAGGGCAAGGCCTCCGTGGAAGGCGAGGTCGCCGCCGAGGCCATGCTGATGGCGGCCATATATAACAAATCCAAAGGGACTGTTTGATCATACATGAATAATGAAAATGATGTTTTTATACACCCTTCGGCCATCGTTCCTCCTGGCATCAGGATCGGCGAAGGGGTTAAGATAGGGCCGTATTCCGTCATAGGGCCGGGTGTTACTATAGAGAGCGATGTTGAGATAGGCCCGCATGTGGTCATAGAAGGAGAGACGCTCATAGGAAGGGGCGCAAGGGTGGCGCAGTTTGCCTCGATCGGCGCGCCGCCTCAGGACCTTAAGTATAGAGGTGAGCCTACCCGGGTCGAGGTCGGCGAGGGCACATCTATAAGGGAATTTGTCACCATCCACCGCGGCACCAAGGAAGGGGTTGGCGTAACCAAGGTGGGAAAGGGCTGTCTCCTGATGGCCTATACCCATATAGCCCATGACTGCCAGGTCGGGGCCAATGTGATAATGGCCAACGGCGCTACCCTTGGCGGCCATGTGACAGTGGAGGAAAACGTGGTCATAGGCGGGCTTTCCGCGGTCCACCAATTCTGCCGTATAGGCGCTTATGCGTTCATAGGCGGCATGTCTGGGGTAAACAAGGACATACCGCCATATGTAAAGTACTGGGGCAGCAGAGGGAAGGTATATGGTCTTAATCTGGTAGGTCTCAGGCGTCACGGTTTTACAAAATCAGATATGGACGCCCTTAAGGACGCCTATCGCATGATCTTTCAGGGCGGCGGCACCATATCCGAGGCCGTACAGAAGGTGGAGGAGCGTTTCGGCCATATCCAGGAGATAAAAAGATTTACCGATTTCATCAAGGCTTCCAAGCGCGGAGTGACCTTGGCCGGCAACAACGGCGAGGACATAGAGGCGGTCTAATGGCTGAGGGACCCCTGGGGCTGGTGGCTGGAGGGGGCCAGTTTCCAATACTCCTGGCCAGGGCCGCGCGTTTGAAGGGCCGAAGGGTTGTGGCCGTGGCGCACAAGGGTGAGACAGCGGCTGAGCTTGCTGATGCCGTTGATTCCATAAAATGGATATACCTTGGCCAGCTCGGAAGGCTGATAAATACCCTGAAGGATGCCGGGGTGAAAGATGTGGTCTTCGCTGGCACCATAACAAAAAAGAGGATATTCATAGATGTGCGCCCTGATTTCAGGGCGTTGAACCTCTGGCGGCGGATTGACAAGAGGCTTGACGACCAGATACTGCGCGCGCTCGCCTCTGAAATTGAGTCAGAGGGCATAAAAGTCCTTCCATCCACTGTTTTTATGGACGATCTGCTCATGCCCTCCGGGGTCATTACGAAAAAAAAACCAAGCTGCGCGCAGCTTGCGGACATAGACCTTGG
>JAJYLJ010000066.1:0-6745 GCA_021787835.1 Deltaproteobacteria bacterium
ATGTCCAGCGCCAGCCATCCGGTGTTCGATCTTACGGGCCGCACAGGGCTCAAGAGCTTGGCTGCGTTGTTCGAGGTCTCGACGGTGGTCTTAAGCACTGATACCGGCCCGATGCACCTTGCGGCGGCGGCTGGCGTTCCGGTCGTCGCCCTTTTTGGTCCCACCGCCCCGTGGAGGACAGGGCCTTTTGGCGTCAGCCATAAGGTGATAAGGCTGGGGTTGTCATGCAGCCCGTGCTTCAGGCGCTCATGCCCTGAACCCATGTGCATGACAGGCATAGATACGTCAGATGTCGTTGCAGCCGTGGTCTCGGCCGTTAAAGACAGGCAGAAATAGGCTGCAACGAAGGCGGAGGTTAAGATGAAAGACCCTATAAACCCACTGTTGCTGGATATCCTTGCATGTCCCAAGTGCAAGGGCGATGTGAGGCTGAATGACGAAAAAAATGGTTTGATATGTGACAGGTGCGGGCTCATTTACGAAATCAGGGAAGGGATACCTATAATGCTTATAGATGAGGCCAAGACATTAAAAGACAGGGGAGGCTCAGGGCGGTGACGGACGAGGCCGGGCTTCTTGCCGCCATAGATGCGTTTAGTTCCTCATGTCTGCTGGTCATGGGCGATCTCATGCTCGACCAGTTCATATGGGGGGAGGTCTCCCGCATATCTCCCGAGGCCCCTGTCCCTGTGGTGGAGGTGCATCACGAGACAGCGATGCTTGGCGGGGCCGCCAATGTGGCCAACAACCTCAGGGCGCTCGGCGGAAACGTCGTGCTCGGCGGCGTGGTCGGGTCTGATCAGACCGGAAAGGCCATCAGGCAGATGGCTGAAGGACAGGGTATAGAGCTGGTTGCCGTGGAGGAGGAGGGACGCCGGACCACGGTAAAGACCAGGATTATAGCCAGGGGTCAGCAGGTGGTCAGGGTCGACATGGAAAACCGCATGGACATCGCCGATGTCACGCTCAAGGCGGTGACTTCCGCCATTTGCGGCCTTGGAGACAGGTTGGACGGCATAATAATATCGGATTATGCAAAGGGCGTGGTGACAAGAGGCCTCATGGAGGCAGTTATGGAGATGGCGGCTGCAAACGGCACCCCGGTCCTTGTCGACCCCAAGCCTGCGAACATGCATCTTTACAAAGGGGTGAGCCTTGTTACGCCAAACAAAAAAGAGGCCGAATCCCTGGCCGGCTTTAAGATAGACAGCGAAAAGGACCTTGTCAGGGCAGGAGGGGTGATCCAGAAGGCGCTTGGGGTGAAGGCGGTTCTTATAACAATGGGGCCGCGGGGCATGGCCCTTTGGCAGGAGGGCGAAGGGCTTTTCACTATCCCGACCATGGCGCGTGAAATATTTGACGTTACAGGGGCTGGAGATACCGTTATCGCAACGATAGCCCTTGGACTCTCAAGCGGCCTGGGGCTTAAGTCCGCCGCCTATCTTGCAAATATCGCCGCCGGCGCGGTCGTGGGCAAGGCAGGCACTGCGGTCGTTGCCGCGGATGAACTGAAAGAGGCGGTTTCGAGCCATGAGCACGCCTAGGACGCCGCCGCCGGCAAGGCTTGTATGCAGCCTTTTTTCCAAGGACGAGGCTGTAATAATGGAAAACATAGGGGCGCTGTGCGGTCTGTTTGGCCCGCTTTCCTTCCAGAGTTTAACAATCCCCTTTTGCGAGACATCTTACTATACTGATGAATTTGGGAACGGGCTTAAGCGTGTTTTCATAGGCTTTCAGAACCTGATTGACCAGGCGCTCCTCTCAGAAGTCAAATTGAAAGCAGTGGATTTGGAACGAAGATCCATGTCGGACGGGAAAAGGCTTGTTAATATAGACCCAGGGCTTCTCACATCAGAGCGGCTCGTTCTTGCCACTGGTAAAAATTTTTCTCACAGGATATATCTTGGCAAGGGAGTGTTTGCAGACCTCACGCTTGTCTGCAAGGACAAGAAGTTCAGGCCGCTTCCCTGGACATACCCTGACTATATGTCAGAGGGGATTTTAAGGCTATGGGATGAGGCCAAAAGGGCGTATCTTTTGGATTTGAAGGCAGCGCGGGCAGCAGACTCAAGCGCCTCAGGCCCCGGTTGATTAAGAAGGGGGGGATATGTTGAAAAGCATGACGGCTTTCGCCAGGACGGAGGTGTCGGGAGAGTGGTTTTCCTCTACGATTGAGCTTAAGTCTGTCAACAGTAAGTACTGCGAGGTGTGCATAAGGGCGCCCAGGCATCTTTCTCCTCTTGAGGAGAGGATACGCAGGCTTGTTCAGGAAAGACTCCACCGGGGCAGGGTTGACATCACCATCCAGATCAGCGCCGTTGGTGTTGAGCACCCCAGATTTGAAGCGGACATTGAACTGGCCAGGTCCTATCTGGATGCAGCCTCCACGCTGAAAGAGAAGCTGGGCCTTGGGGGCGCGCTCGATCTTTTTTCCTTGCTAGCTGTTTTCCCTGGCGTTATCACCGCAAAAGAAGGGGAAGAAGACCTGGATAAAACATGGGAGGCGCTCGCCCCTGGCATGGAACGCCTGTTGCAAGAGGCCGTGAGTATGGCCCTTAAGGAAGGAGAGGCGCTTGAAAGGGATATGGCCGCAAGGCTTGCCCAGATAGATGAGTGGATAAAAGAGATACAGGGCAGGTCGCACTTGTATGTGCAGGAGGCGAAAAAGGCCCTTTACGAAAGGGTGCAGTCCGTTTTAAAAGATATACCGGTGGATGAAGCAAGGCTTGCCCAGGAGCTCGCAATTCTTGCTGACCGCCTCGATATAACCGAGGAGATAGTAAGGGCGAAGAGCCATCTGGGGCAATTTAGAAGTGTCATGTCAGAAAGCGGTCCTGTGGGCAGAAGGCTTGATTTTCTGCTCCAGGAGCTCTTTAGAGAGGTGAACACCATGACCGTGAAGTCAGCGGATATGGCCATCTCTCACATTGGGGTAGAGATAAAGGGCGCGCTCGAGAAGATACGCGAGCAGGTTCAAAATATAGTTTAGATTAAAGACCTGTTGCATAAGTTCAGCGCTGGCCGGCCGGGGCGCAGCTGGCGTTTTTGCCGAGCTGTTTGCGCGAGGGCCTTGTTTGGTTTAAAAAAATGAATCAGTTATGGAAGGAGAAGTATGAGCTGCAAATGTAAACTCTTAAACATCGGTTTTGGCAATTCTATAGTGGCTGAAAGGGTTGTGGCGATAGTAAATCCGGTCTCGGCCCCTATAAAGCGTCTGAGGGAAGAGGCGAAAAACAACGCAAAGTTGATAGATGCGACCCAGGGCCGCCGTACAAGATCCATCATAGTTACCGACAGCAATCATGTTGTGCTGTCGGCCATACAGGCCGAGACCATAGCCCAGAGGCTATCGACCGACGTGCTGACAAAGATTGAAGACAAGGAAGAAAAAGACATCCCGCTGGAATAGCCAGGCATGGAACAGGGAGATCTCTTTGTAGTATCGGCCCCGTCCGGGGCGGGCAAGACCACGCTTTGCAAGAGACTGCTCGGCAGCGTAACGGGCCTTTCGTTTTCAATATCGCATACCACGCGTCAGCCAAGGCGAGGCGAGGTTGACGGCAGGGATTATTTTTTTGTCTCCAGGGACAGATTTGACGCGATGCGGCAAGCCGGGGAGTTTTTGGAATGGGCTGAGGTGCATGGCAATCTTTACGGCACAGCCAAGGTCCAGGTGCTCGAACGGCTTAAAGAAGGCTTGGACATACTCCTTGATGTGGATGTACAGGGGGCCAGACAGATACGAGGGATATTTCCTGATGCGGTCCAGGTCTTTATCCTTCCCCCTTCATGGAAGGAGCTGGAAAGACGTCTCAGGGCGCGAGGCAGCGAGGGGTCGGAAAGGTTGAAACTTAGGCTCTCAAACGCGGCGGCGGAGATAGATGCCGTGCATGAATATGAATTTACTGTCGTAAACAGCGACCTTGAGACCGCCTTGGAGGAAATGAAGGCCATATTGACGGCCAGGCGCTGCCGGACCACAAGGGTCCTTGAAAAAAAGGAGCTTGTCGAGGCGCTGAGACCTGGGCGTCCTTCCGGCCTGGATATAAAATGAAAAAGACGTCTTCTGAAAACCGGTCCATATTGATATGGGGCGTTCATCCTGTAATGGAGTTTTTAAGGGCGCATCCGGATGTCGTGCAGGGTTTGTACGCGCTTCCCGCATTTGGAAATAAACCAGCCCAGCGGGAATTGCTGAGGCTGGCCGAGAAGCAGGGTATCGCGGTATCAAGAGTTAAGGACTTTAACCGTCATGGCATGGCAATGGGCGCGGTCCATCAAGGGGTTGCGGCTGCGGTGAAGCCGGTATGGACGGCCGATCTTGCCGATATCCCGCAAGTCTGGTCCGCCGGCGGGCAGCCCCTTGTTGTCGTGTGCGATCAGGTGGCCGACCCTCAGAACCTCGGCGCCATCATCCGTTCGGCAACGGCGTTGGGCGCCCATGCGGTTATCCTGCCGTCCAAGGGCTCGCCGGCCATAAACGGGGTGATTGTAAAGGCCTCGTCCGGTGCCATCGCCCATATAAAGATCTGCGAGGTTGTAAATCTTGTAAAGGCGCTTCATGCCCTTAAAGACATGGGGCTTTGGGTGGTTGGGCTAAGCCCTGAGGCCGGTACGGCCGTCTGGGATATAGACCTTAAGGGGGCTGTCGCCCTCGTGGCTGGGGCGGAGGGAGAAGGACTCAGATATCTTGTGAAAAAAAGTTGTGATTTTGTCGCCTCGATCCCGCTTTCTCCTGCCGTTGGATCCCTCAATGTCGCCTCGGCGACCAGCATATTTTTATATGAAGCGGCAAGGCAAAGAAGGAGGGGGGCTGTTTGATACTTGTAACCGGCGGGGCTGGTTTTATCGGCTCCAATTTTGTTTTGGATTGGGTTGGGCTTACAGGTGAACCCCTGGTAAACCTCGACAAGCTCACATATGCAGGAAATCTTGAAAACCTTGCATCCCTCAAGGGTGATCCGCGGCACGTTTTCATCCGCGGGGACATAAACGACGCAGGGCTTGTAAACGGCATCCTCACGGGATACAGGCCCTGGGCCATCGTCCACTTTGCCGCTGAAAGCCATGTGGACCGTTCCATACATGCGCCTGATGATTTTATCAAGACAAACATAAACGGCACGTTTAATCTTTTGAGCCAGGCCCTGGCATACTGGCAAGGGCTGGATGCGGACGAAAAGGCGGCCTTCCGCTTTCTGCACATATCGACCGACGAGGTCTATGGCTCTCTTGGGTCTGACGACCACCCGTTTACCGAGGTCTCGCCTTACGCGCCCAACAGTCCCTATTCCGCGTCCAAGGCCTCGTCCGACCATCTGGTCAGGGCCTTTTATCATACATACGGTTTGCCTGCGCTAATCACCAACTGTTCAAACAACTATGGCCCGTATCAGTTCCCTGAAAAGCTCATCCCGCTTGTCATCTTAAATGCAATTGAGGGCACGTCGCTTCCAATCTATGGAGACGGGCAAAATGTCCGTGACTGGCTCTATGTGAGCGATCACTGCGAGGCGCTCAGGACCGTTTTGGCTAAGGGCGCGCCCGGCCAGACCTATAACATAGGCGGCAATAATGAAAGGACCAACCTTGAAATTGTTCATGCCGTCTGCGGCCTGCTCGATGAACTGTGCCCAAGCCAAGGCGTCGGCCGCTACTCGTCCCTTATAACACATGTAAAGGACAGGCCGGGCCACGACCGCCGTTATGCCATAGATTCCAGCAAGATACAGAGACAGCTTGGCTGGAGGCCGGTAGAAGGCCTTGAAAGCGGTCTTAGAAAGACCCTTATGTGGTATCTGGATCACATGGATTGGGTAAAAAACATAAAAACCAGGGCCTACCAAGACTGGATAGAGATAAATTACGGCGCAATGGAGGAATAGATGAGGGGTATCATACTTGCCGGAGGATCGGGCACAAGGCTCTATCCGACAACCCTTGCGGTCTCAAAGCAGCTTATCCCGGTTTATGATAAGCCGCTTATATATTATCCTCTAAGCGTCCTTATGCTCTCCGGCATAAGGGATATCCTTGTTATTTCCACTCCGCAGGACACTCCCCGCTTTGAGCAACTCTTAAAAGACGGCGGTCATCTCGGGCTCAGCATCAGCTATGCCGTGCAACCCTTGCCCCAGGGTATCGCCCAGGCATTCATCATCGGAGAGGAATTCATAAAAGGTGACAGGTGCGCTTTAGTGCTCGGGGACAACATCTTTTATGGCCACGACCTTGCGGCGCTGCTCAAGAAGGCCTCGCAAAAGCAGAGTGGGGCTACGATATTCGCCTATCCTGTAACCGACCCCGAGCGCTATGGTGTTGTGGAATTCGATAAGACCGGCAAGGCCGTCAACATAGAAGAAAAGCCGAAGGTTCCAAGGTCACGCTATGCGGTAACCGGCCTTTATTTCTATGACGGCAGGGTGACAGGAATAGCCAGGTCCATAAGGCCGTCAGCCAGAGGTGAGCTTGAGATCACCGATGTAAACAGGTCATATCTGGCGGATGGAGAGTTGGATGTAGTAGTCATGGGCCGTGGCATGGCCTGGCTGGACACCGGCACCCACGAATCCCTGCTTGAGGCCTCGCTGTTTATTCAGACAATCGAGAAGCGCCAGGGGCTCAAGGTCGCCTGTCCGGAGGAGATCGCCTACCGCATGGGCTACATAGACGCCGGGGCGCTCAAGACCCTCGCCGCTCCGATGGTCAAAAACGGCTACGGACAATACCTAATGGGGCTTCTGGA
>JAJYLJ010000066.1:6845-10991 GCA_021787835.1 Deltaproteobacteria bacterium
CGCGACCCAGTCCCTTTTCATGTCTTTCGGTCTCCTTTTGTTAGTTTGGATTCAAACTTTTTTGAGGCCGGTTGCGCCACTAAGCATCACCTATAGCCACCTTGGCGCCCATTTTGGCGGTTATAACTCAAATGCTCCCCATTTAAATAAAATAAAAAATAATTAATACTTATTGTCAACATATTTTTTAGTTTTACTCAAATAAACGTCGATAGTTCTTTTTTGTTATTGCCTTAGGCGAGCTTGACATGGATGCGTGTATGCCTGTAAAAATCCTGTATGGATATTAAAAAGATTTAAAAAAGAATTCATAAGGAGGCGGCCATGGTAGAGGTTAAGAAGATACTTTTCCCGATTGATTTTACAGAGAGTGCAAAAAAGGTGTTGCCATATGTGAAGTATTTTGCAAAGTCCTTTGGTGCAAGCGTTACACTTATTCATGTCGTAAGGGGCCCGGAGGAGTTCACGGGCTTTGAGTTTGGTTCGGCCTGGTGGTCCAACTTTGAAAAAGAGGTCATGGACGGCGCGCGCACCGCCATGGAGCACTTCATAGCCGATGAGCTTTCAGACTTCAAGGGCGTTGATTACATGGTGCTTATGGGGGATATGGTCGACGAAATCAACAAGTTTGCAGAACAGAAAAAGATAGACCTTATCATCATGGGCACGCATGGCAGAAAAGGCCTTGAAAAGGTGATGTTTGGAAGCGTGGCCGAAGGCGTTGTCAAAAGGGCGAGCTGCCCGGTGCTTACCGTCAATCCATACAAGGTAAGATCGTAACACGCCTTCCTGATTCAAATCACCTGATGTCAATTGGCTGGGTCTGGCTGGGCTGGCGAACGCCAACCCAGCCAGACTATAATCTTTTTTTTAAAAAGCCTTTGTCGCCTGCTTGCCTGTCACTGGGGTTGAGGCCAGGACATTTTTACGGTTTTACCTCCTATTTTTTTTAAAAAAAACATGATACCATAGGCTTCCAGACAGCTTTGATGAGCTTGACACAAGTGTATGCGCCCATGTAAAAATTTATAGGGATTTTAAAAATAAGATTCATAAGGAGGCGGCCATGGTAGAGGTTAAGAAGATACTTTTCCCGGTTGATTTTACAGAGAATTCAAAAAAGATTTTTCCGTATGTCAAAAGTTTTGCAAAGACCTTCGGCGCCCGCATAACTCTTATCAATATTGTAAAGCATATGGAGGATTTTGCGGGTTTTGAGTTAATGGGCGCGGAGCGCTGGGCCCTTTTTGAAAAAGACTCCAAGGAAAAGGCCCTGGGTACGCTGAAAAACATTGCGGCTGATGACTTTTCTGAATTCAAAGACGTCGATTATGCGGTCATCGTAGGTGACATAGTCGATGAGATCATCGATTATGCAGAACAGAAAAAGATAGACCTTATCATCATAAGCACGCACGGCAGAAAAGGCCTTGAAAAGGTGATGCTCGGAAGCGTGGCCGAAGGCGTTGTCAAAAGGGCGAGCTGCCCGGTGCTTACAATTAATCCATATAAGTGTGTTTTCGGGGTTTGCGCGTTGGATAGATGAGAATAGGCCTTACTGTGCTTACTTATTAAGCTATATAAGATAAGACAGTAATGCCGGCTTGAGATGGAATTTGAAAGAGTGGGTCCGGGCTGTACCAATCGCCCCTTTCCCCAGAAGGCGGCGGACTGTTCTGTCCGGCTGTTTAGAAGCGCCCATGTCTATACTTAACTTGCGGTATGCGGCATAGGCATGGCTAGGATTGCGCCCCGCTCATCGAGCGTTAGTGCAATCTTTGTTGTCGGTACCCTTAGAAGAGCCGGTCAAGCTACTGTTCATTCGCGTGATTACAGTTATAACCTCACATCTGAATGCTGATTTTGATGCCGCGGCCTCCCTGCTTGCCGCAAAAAAACTTTATCCTGATGCAAAGATTGTGTTTCCTGGCTCGCAGGAGCGGGGGATCAGGGAGTTTTTGCTTAAATCGGGCGGCTTACTGGACGCAACGCCATTAAAAAAAATAGACCTTGGCCAGATAGGGCTCCTCGTGGTGGTTGATACGCGGCAGAAGGCAAGAATAGGGGTCTTTGCGGGTATCATAGGAAGGCCCGGCGTCAAGGTCCATACCTATGATCATCATCCGCCGTCTGAGAATGACATAGAGGCGGAGGTTTCATATTTCCGGCCCGTGGGCGCCAACACCACCCTAATGGCAGGGCTTTTGAGGGAGAAGGGGCTTAAGATAACCCCGGAAGAGGCGACGTTTATCGCACTTGGCATCTATGAAGACACCGGGTCATTCACCTTTGCCTCCACAACGCCAGAGGACTTGGCCGCCGCCTCGTGGCTTATTGAAATGGGGGCCGATTTAAATAAAGTCAAAGATGCGCTGGCCCACAGGCTCACCCCTGAACACATAGCCGTTCTGGACGAGCTTCTGACAACGGCGGCCACCTATACGATAGCAGGCGTCAGGATAATCGTGGCAAAGGCGGTATCTTCCCGTTATGTTGAAGATTTCGCCTTAGTCGTGCATGAGTTCATGGACATGAAGGGTCTTGACGTGCTCTTTGCCATGGCGCTTATGCAGGACCAGGTCCTCATAGTGGGAAGGAGCAGAAATCCGCTTGTGAACGCTGGCGAGGTGTTAAAGTCTCTAGGCGGCGGCGGGCACCCTATGGCGGCCTCGGCTACGGTAAAGGGCATGACCCTTAATGAGGTGGAAGACAGGCTCGTCTTGAGCCTTCACGGGCAGCTTGGCGCGGAGCCCAGGGTGAGGGATGTGATGTCGTATCCGGTCCTCTTGGTAGCCCCTGATACGCCCATCTATGATATACACGATATTCTCACACGCTATGGCATAAGCGTTCTGCCGGTCGTGGAACACGATAAGGTTATAGGCCTCATATCAAGGCGTACCGTAGAAAAGGCCATTTACCACGGTCTTGCCGCGCAGCCGGCAAGGGAATACATGACCACTGATTTTGATGTGATCGGGCCTGATGATACGTTGGGCCGGATCAAAAACCTGATTGTGGGTAAGCGCCAGCGGTTTTTGCCAGTGGTTAAGGGCGGAAAGATAATTGGCGTAATCACGCGGACTGATCTCTTACAGATTTTGAGCGGCGATACGTCAATGAGGCCTGAACCTTTAATCGAGGAAAGGCAGCAAAAAAGAAATGTATCGCCCCTTCTTCGCAGTGAGTGCACCAGGCGTGTGATTGATTTACTTGCAGCTGCCGGCGATGTGGCTGAGAAGCTAGGTTATCAGGTATATGTTGCAGGAGGTTTCGTAAGGGATCTGCTCTTGAGGGTCCAGAACACGGATGTTGATCTTGTTGTCGAGGGGAAGGGGATCGAGTTTGCCAAGGGTCTTGCCGGGCGTTTTTCCGCAAGGGTTAGGGCCCATGAAAAGTTTCAGACCGCCGTGATTATATTTCCGGACGGTTTTAAGGTGGATGTTGCGACCGCCCGCTGGGAGTATTACGAATATCCGGCGGCCATGCCGAGCGTCGAGCTTTCTTCTATAAAACTTGACCTCTACAGGCGGGATTTTACGATAAACGCCATGGCCATCAAGCTGAATCCAAGAGAGTTTGGTCTCTTGATAGATTTTTTTGGCGCCCAGAGAGACCTGGAGGCAAAGACCATAAGGGTTCTTCACAGCCTCAGTTTCGTAGAGGACCCGACAAGGGCCTTCAGGGCCATAAGGTTTGAGCAGCGGTATGGGTTCAGGATAGGAAGGCATACCTTGAAACTCATTGAAAATGCAATCCGCCTTAATATATTCAAAGAACTCTCCGGCAAGCGCGTCCTGACAGAGCTTAAACTTATATTGAGTGAACCCGATCCAAGGCCTGCGCTTCAGCGCGCCCATGAATTAGGGCTGTTGGGGGTGATAAATTCTGGTTTTAAGCTTGGAGCCGAGACCGCTTCCCTTTTTACAAGGGTCTATGAGGCCCTTGCTTGGTATGATCTCCTATTTAAGCCCGAAAAACCCAGAAGATGGGCGGTGTATATGCTCGCTTTATGCGATGGACTTAAATCTGAAGATATAGCCAGGGTTGTTGACAGGCTTGGGCTTGTTGGACACGATAAGGCTGTCTTTGCGCCAGGACTTTCGATGGTTAAAAACGCTTTATGGCGGCTTGCAAGAGATGGGG
>JAJYLJ010000067.1 GCA_021787835.1 Deltaproteobacteria bacterium
AATAAAGGCTTTTATATTTTTAAAATATAAAGACCGAAACAGCAGCCGCAGCGAGAACGACATAAACTATATCCACCCTTTTTATGAGCAGCACGAATAAACCGCATGTTACTGCAAGCCGCGCAACATCCCACGGCACGGCCGATGCAAACCTTAAGGTCACAAACAACAAGAGCCCGACAAATGACGCCAAGACCCCCCTTACCGCACCATGATAGAAAACTGATGCCTTGAATCTGTCAAATATCGGGGCAGTGGTCACAAGTATCAAAAAAGACGGGGTGAATATGGCCGCTGTCGCCACAACTGCCCCGGGCGCCCCATAGAGCATATATCCCACGAATGTTGAAGTAATGACTATGGGGCCTGGCGTGACCTGTCCAAGCGCCACGCCGTCCATAAATGTCTTGGAGTCCATCCATCCTTTTACCGTCACTATCTCGTGCAACATCAGCGGGAGCGATGCAAAACCGCCCCCAAAGGCGAAAAGATCGACCTTTATCATCAATAACGCAAGTCTGCAAAGTCTTGGGGCCACAAAAAACAAAATCAGAAGAAAGAAGGCTATGATCAGCGACAACCATAAGACCCCCCTTAAGACACCACATTTTTTTGCCTGATTTGGCAGCGGCGAGGATATGCCCCCCACCCTTCCGGAAGATATCATCCCCGCGATGCCGGCCCCCATAACCACAATAAAAGGGCTTACCCCTAACCAGAAGAGAGCCGAGGCGGCCGATGCCAGCGCAATGCTCATAAAGTCTTTCAGGGTAGTCCTGCCAAATAAAATGGTCGCATTTGCGACAATGGCGACGACAGCCACCTGAAGGCCATTTAATACCGATATGACCTGGGAAAGATCGTGCGCCTTGGCATATAGCGCCGAAAGACTCAGCATGAGGATAAAGGCCGGCAAACCAAAGCCCAGATAAGATAAAAACGCCCCTGCCATTCCTTTTGATTTGAGTCCGACATAGGCGGCCATCTGCATCGCGGTGGCCCCTGGAATGGATTGACAAAGCGCGACGCCGTCCTTGAATGTATCGTCGTCCAGCCACTTGTTGCGTGTGACGGACATCTCTTTTATGTGCGCTATCATGGCCGGCCCTCCAAATGCAGTGAGGCCAAGCCTTAGAAACGACAGAAAAAGGTTCAGCATGTTCCCTTACAAAACCGTCAGCTAATCATGATTAGTTAAACAGCGGATTCCATAAATTAGTGGTCAATTTTCCCGATAATAAAAGCCAATATCTCTCTAATGATAAATTTTGTCTTTTACTTATCCTATTAGTGCGTTAGGCGTATCGTTTTGAACCGGGCATGTCAAGATCGCCTATAAATTTGACGGCGTTGACCATGCAAGCTAGGATATTCTTAGGTGTTCTACACCTTCAATATATCAATTTGCAATATAAACAGGGGGGGTGGCGTGTGGCGCGACCGCATTGAGATCATGGATGGCGATATTACAAAGCTTGATATGGATGCGATTGTAAACGCCGCCAATAATTCACTTATGGGAGGAGGCGGAGTCGATGGCGCCATTCACAGGGCGGCTGGTCCGGAACTCCTAGAGGAATGCAGGAGACTCGGTGGGTGTGCAACAGGAGACGCCAAAATAACAAAGGGCTATAGGCTTCCAGCGCAATATATCATCCACGCCGTAGGCCCTGTTTGGCGCGGCGGAGGCCAGGGTGAATCAAGGCTTCTCGCCAGTTGCTACAAGCGCTGCTTTGAGCTTGCAAAGGCGTATGGCATAAAAACCATCGCATTGCCGGCTATAAGCACAGGGGTCTATGGATTCCCGAAAGAAACAGCTGCAATGATCGCAATAAAAGAGACAAAAGATGCAATCCTTGAGGATCAGGCAATAGAGAAGGTGATATTTGTCTGTTTCAACCCAGATACCAGAAAGGCCTACGAAAGCGCACTGGCTGAAGAGATCTGACCGAATGGCGATTGTGATCGTTTTCCACGGAGAATTGAAGGCGCTCGTCTCCGTCCCATTGACAGACAACGGCCTTGCGGTCCAGGTTTACCGCGAGGCATCTGTAAAGGATGTGGTAGAGGCCCTCGGGGTGCCTCACACAGAGATAGGAAGGATCGAGGCTAACGGGCTTGAGGTGTCCTTTGGCTATCTTGCAGATCCTAAAGACAGGATTGACGTCTATCCCATAAGCGCGCCGGCCGACTTTTCCAGGCCGTCAATTTTAAGGCCGGAACCCCTTAACGACACCCGCTTTCTCGCAGATGTAAACGTCGGAAGACTTGCGATCCTGCTAAGGATGGTAGGCATGGACACGGCCTACAAAAACATCCATTCGGACGCAGAGCTTGCCGAAATAGCAAACACGCAAAGACGGATACTCCTTACAAAAGACAAAAGGCTCCTAAAGCGTAGCAAGATAATATTCGGACACCTTGTGCGTGAGATTACGCCAAAAAGACAACTGATCGAGATTGTCCGCCTCTTCGATCTGGCTGGCAGGCTCTCCCCTTTTACAAGGTGCCTGGTCTGCAATTGTGTCCTTAGGCCGGTTGAAAAAGAAAAGATAATACATCGCCTGCAACCGCTTACGAAAAGATATTATAATACCTTTTATATCTGCCCATGCTGCGACAAGATCTATTGGCCGGGCTCTCATAAGACAAACATGGAAGATATGCTCAAATCAATCTGTCTTTTGAACGGTTAGACAAAATCATTTTCTAAAAATATACTTGATTTTTTAATAATAATAACTAATTTTAATAAAAATTACCGGGGGTGATTATGCTGTCACTTGACGAACTGAGGCTGCAAAGGGAGCTGGTCAACCAGATAGATTGGTCCATGACACCTGAAAAGGCCGTTGATATGTATCTTGAGTGGGGTGCAGGATGGGCCAGAGGGAATGATTTTGTGCGGGGAGAAGGCGATATCTCTATTTATTTTGTGATCTACGAATGGGAAAGACCTTTTCAGGCCACATTGCTCAAGAGATCATCAAGGGATGTAGAGGAAATCGCAAAGATCAGCATAGATCATGATACGGCGCAAGAGTCCTTTTCGGAGTTTGGAAAGAAGGCTGGCGTTGGCGTATATCCATTGACATACAAGCTAAAGAGGCAGCTTAGCGAGTTGCTTGACGGCCCACCCGTGGCTATTGAGCAATAACTAATGCCTTGCGGCGTTGTGGCGGGCCGGCATGACGCCCACCCTTGGGCAAGAAGACAAATTATAAGAAACTAAGGCGGCCTGGATTGGCTGGGCAGCCTACATCACAACCCGTGTGATTACCCCATGAAGTTTATTGGGCGGTAGCTTGTAAAATTGGACGAATGTAGGAGCGAGCTTCTTTAATGTTGCAAATATTTTCCATATAAAATTAGGGGTGATGATATTTTCAACCCCATAAAATATGGCCTTCTCGTCTATCCCCGCCTCTTTCAATATCTCTTCCATGTTTATTATTTCCATATATCCAAACTGGATTTCAAATAAACGCAGGCCATTTGCAAGTTTGTCCTTAAAATAGCCTATCACTCCAAACGGATTATCGCATTTTACAATAGATACAATGATATTATCCTCATAAACGATATTATTGATGAACATTGTATGGACTATATAAGGAGGAACTTTATTTATATCTCTTGCAAAGAAAAGGGCCGTACCCTTAATTTTACTTATTTTTTCATATAATTCTTTGTAGCCGTTAAGAAAAATATTCAATTCCAATGGCTTAAGCGATCTATAAAGTCTTTTCTGCCCATTGGTATATATTAAGATCATGATAAACGGCAATGAGGCTATAATAATTGACCAGTATCCGCCATGTGGTATTTTATATAGATTAGCTAAAAGAAATATTATATCAATGAAGCTTACAAATAATGACATAGCTGTTTTAAATAAACTTTTTCTCAAATAAAATATCCATGTCATCATCAAACCAGTAAGACTCATCGTACCGGTTACGGCAAGACCATAAGCCGCAGCAAGACGACTTGATTCTTGAAACTCATACATAATAAATAATACGGAAATAAGCATAAACCAATTAACAAAACCTATATATATCTGCGAACTTAATCGACTGGATGTATAATCAACTTTAAATAATGGCATAATATGAGTTGTTATGCCTTGATAAACTATAGAAAACATACCGCTTATCATGGCTTGAGATGCTATAATAGTCGCAATAATACTAAGGATTAAAAATGGTATATAAATTATCCTGGACTGATTAAATATCATGCCGAAAAGCACATTTTTCACTTCCGGATGTTCAATAACAAATGCGCCTTGGCCCAGATAATTAAGTAAAAGGGCCACAAATACAATTGACCAGGCCTTTGTAATTGGTACGCGGCCCAGATGTCCCATATCGGCATATAATGCCTCCCCGCCGGTTGCGCACAAAATAACCTCGGATAATACAAAGAAACCAGCGATGCCATGCTCTAAAATGAATCTAATGGCATAATAGGGGCTCAAGGCCTTTAAGACCGATGGTACGTGCATTATTGAAACGATACCGGAGACTGCAAGCGACATAAACCAAAACACCATCAAAGGACCAAAGGCGCCGGCCACCTTTTCGGTTCCTTTCGCCTGGATTGAAAACAGGGCGATGGCGATGATCCCTGCGATAGATATAAGCACCCATTGTTCAGTGCCTGAAAATTGAGGTATCAGGAGTGAGCCTTCAACCGCGCTTAGTATGCTGATGGCTGGCGTAATGACCCCATCTCCTATCAGAAGGGAAATACCTATGAAGGAAAGAAATGTTACAAGCGCGATTTGCCTTCCTGATTTAAGCAGCGGGACAAGAAGCTCTTTCAGCACAATGGTGCCGCCCTCGCCTTTCTTGGCAAGGCTCATGGCAAGCCAGGCGTATTCCGTGGTCACAAGGATGATAAGGGTCCAGACAATAAGGGATAATACGCCCATCACGTTTAAAGGGTTTGGCCTTGTAATGAGGAATATGGTCGAAAGAGTATAGATAGGGCTGGTGCCGATATCTCCAAATACGAGCCCGAAGGACTTTATTACGTTCCTTATCGGGGAATCTTGCTCTAGCATCAGATACCCCGTTCAAGTAACCTGGCAAGCAATTCCGCCATTTTGCCCATCACCATGACACACTCGGCCCTGCGGCTGTCAGGGTCTTTCCTGAAGGCCCTTACGTGCAATACATTCCCCCAGTCCACCCTTGCTATATCAGAACAATTCGGCCCTCCATATACCTTGGTGATATCCCCAAAGGCATCAACGACCCTCCGGCTCAAACGCCACATCTCTTTGTGGTCTTTTTGCCCGGGCGCCCTTTTACCCATTAGAAATCCAACCGCCGCAACGGCGCCGGAAAGAACGCCGCACACATCGCCGTTGCATCCAATGCCGCCTCCAAAAGGGGAAAGGGCCGCGATAACGTCTTCTGATGGCTCCATTCCAAACTTCTCGGCAATAGCCGCAAAGACTGCCTGACTGCAATGAAAACCAGAGAGGAATAACTCCTGCGCCCTTTTTGCCGCATCTTCTGATGTCATGGTTAAAATATCCACTGGTTTAATCGCATGTAAATTCTGCCGAAGTTAACGACATAAGAAAAAACCTATAAACAACCACAGTGCAAAAAACAAGATGGAGCCAAGATACAGAAGCCTGACGGCCCTGCCTATGTCCCCTATCCCTGCGGCACGTCCAGACGAATTTATAAAAGGCCTGTCCGCATATCGGCCTCCATAAGACGCAGGCCCTGAAAGGCGCACCCCAAGAGAGGCGGCAAAGGCCGCCTCCGGAAGCCCTGAGTTAGGGCTCTCGTGCATCCGGCCGTCAGCCGCCACGACACGCAATACATCCTTACAACTTGCATATCCCAAGACAGATGAGGCGGCGGCTATCAACAACACCGAAAGCCTGGCGGGGATATAATTGGCAACGTCATCCATTCTCGCAGCCCACCTTCCGAACATCGAATAGAGGGAATTTTTGTAACCTATCATGGAATCAAGCGTGCTTACGGCCTTATAACACATTGAAAAAGCCGGCCCCCCTACTGCGGCGTAAAAAAAAGGTGAAATCACCCCGTCAACCATATTTTCGGCAACACTCTCTATGGCAGCCATAATGACGCCTGTTTCGTCCAGTCCGGCCGTATCCCTGCCAACGATCCTTGAGACCCTTGCCCTGCCTGCATCAAGCCCTCTCTCGCCGAGAGCGGCCCTTACCGCCGCCGCCTCATCCGCAAGACATCTAAGGGAAACCGAATAATATACAAATACGGTTGACGCAAGCCAGTAAGCAGCCTTGGAGATCTGTCCCAGAAGATCGAGGACGAGATAAACGGCAAGCCATGCAACCCCTGTGATTAAAAGGGCGAATAGTGCGCCCTGCAAGAGTTGCGGGGCGCCTATCCTTCTGAAATACAACTCAAAAAAGGATACCGCCCTTCCTATCAAGCGCACAGGATGCGGAAGGCGTTCGCTGTCTCCGATGACAAAGTCGGCAATAACGGCCAATGCCAATATCCACGGGCCTCCCCTTGACATGAAAAACAAAGGTGACATCATTTGATGCCTATAAGGGAAAGGAGTGCCTGCATGTCGGCATGATTTTTTAACCAATCCGCCAGACAATCAAACTGGGTCTTGCGGAATGCGCCGTAAAAAGATACCTCTCCAATGGGGTCAAGGCCCTTTTTTGCGCGCAAATAGTCCAGAAACATCCTTCTGGGAAGATCGTTTTCAAAGACGCCATGCAAATAAACGCCTGCTACAGGACTGTCTATTCCAAGGACGCCAATGTCGGCGCCAATGCCAGGCCCAAGGCATTTAAACGGACCGCATGGCCTGGTTAAACCCATATGTATCTCATAGCCCCTGGCCTCGACAGGCCCGTTAAAAAGCGGCGGGGCGTTTAGAATGACAGAGGTATTCCTGAGACATTTATGGGCTTCAAATTCGGTTATGACAGGCAGAAACCTCAAACCACTGGATGTCCCCGCCTCTCCCTCCACGCCATACGGGTCTCTTATCTCTTCTCCGAGCATCTGATAGCCGCCGCATACCCCAAAGATAAATACGCCTGCGTCCAAGAGCCTTGCCATTGCAGAATCCCAGCCAACCGCCCTTATAAAGTCCAAATCTGCCCGAGTGGCCTTGGTGCCTGGTATGACAAGACAATCGCAGTCCCTGAGTTCACATGGGCGTCTGACAAAGGAAAGCGCCACATCCTTTTCAAAGGCAAGCGGAGCGAAATCGGTAAAATTGCTGATCCTGGGCAGATGTATAACGGATATATTGATTGGGGCCTTGCGTTTGGATGACATCTCATGGACATACACGCCGTCTTCCTGATCCACTGTTATATCTGAAAACCAAGGCAACACGCCGAAAATCGGAAGAGGGACTATGCCTTGGAACTGGGAAAGCCCTGGGACAAGAAGCGATGGATCCCCGCGGAATTTGTTGATGAGAAAACCGGCGATTCTTGATCGATGCGCATCAGAAACAAGGTCATAGGTGCCCTTAAGCCATGCAAAAACACCTCCCCTGTCTATATCGCCTATTATTATGACCGGGGCGTTGGCATAGGCCGCGGTCTCCATATTCACTATGTCCGTCGCCTGTAAATTTATTTCCGCAGGACTGCCCGCCCCCTCTATGACGATCACATCAAATTCTCCGGCAAGAGAGCAGTATGCCTCTTTTACAACGGCAAGATGTCTTTGCCGGTTTTGATAAAACGAACCAGCAGGCATATTGCAGGCCACCTTGCCCATGAGTATGACCTGGGAGCTGGCATCCCCTGTGGGCTTAAGCAAAATAGGATTCATCCTTACGTCAGGCGCTATTTCGCACGCCTCAGCCTGGAATGCCTGCGCCCTACCCATCTCAAGCCCGTCATATGTCACAAACGAGTTAAGGGCCATGTTCTGGGCCTTAAACGGCGCCACCCTCACTCCCATTTGCCGCAAGACACGGCAAAACGCCGCAACCAGCAGGCTCTTTCCAACCCCCGAGCCTGTACCCTGAAACATTATTGTCTTGACACTGGCGTTTGACATGGTGGCTAATTTTAGGTCTGATCAGAAATGTATGCAATATTTTATTTGGTTAAATGCAAGTTCTTCATTGACATGGGGTTTGGTTGGAAGCTATAGTGAAACAACTTTAATTTTAAAAAGGAAGGGGGGATTTCTTTGGCGATTGTGGTGGACGTCCAGGATGATAACCTGGAAAAGGCCCTTAGAACCCTTAAAAAAAAGATGCAGCTTGACGGGATTCAGAGGGAACTCAAAAATCGTCGTTTTTATGAAAAGCCAAGCGTAAAAAAACGTCGTAAGATGCAAGATGCGGAAAGAAGGCGTCGCAAGGCTCGCCGGAGACAATATTAATTTCAATCTTTATAGCAGGGGCTGCACCGCGGCCTTTGGTCTGGTCCAGCCCCTTAATTTAATCTCCAGCGCCCTCCAATATCCTTAACTAAGCAAATAGAAAATATAAACTCACATACAATAAAATTTAAAGGAGATATTTATGAGAACGGTCGTAAATGGTGATATGGTTACCGTGCATTACACGGGCACGCTTGATGGCGGCGAGGTATTCGACTCCAGTACGGACGGAGAGCCGCTCAGGTTTCAGGTTGGGTCCGGCCAGATCATACAGGGTTTTAACGACGCCATGATCGGCATGGAAATAGGGGCCGAAAAAACGATAACACTTCCTCCCGAACAGGCTTACGGCCATAGGGATGAAGAATTGGTAAGAAAAATTCCTCGCTCGATAGTGGGAAGCCAGTTCAAGCCCGAGACCGGCATGACCATAGGCATACAGATGGAAGATGGCACAAAAATGCCTGCAAACATCACCATGGTGACCGATGAATCAATCACAATAGATATGAATCCACCGCTTGCAGGAAAGACGTTGAACTTCAAGATTCAACTTATCGACATATCCGCAGCCACATCTTCATGCGGATGCGGCTGCGGAAGCACATGCGGTTCAAGCGGAAGCGGGGGCTCCTGCGGCTGCTGTTGAGCCCCTTTTGCTATTTAGCTGTGAAACAACAATCGGGACGGCACGCGCCGTCCCGGCTTTAAACCTAAACCGCCCGGGCCGTGAGCAGTCTGGTGTTTCCAGCAAGGTCTCTAATGATTTTTATCTCCCCGTAAAGGTTGGCATCATGGGTCATTTCACATACAGCCTCTGCCTGGTTATAACCTATCTCGCAAAGAAGCCATCCGCCTGTCTTTAATACGCTTGCCGCATCGATTACAAGCCTTGAAATATCTCTGAGGCCGTCCTTGCCGCCAAACAGGGCGACACTGGGTTCATGGCCGACGACATCCAGCGGCAGGTCTTCCTTGAAGCCAGAGGCCACATATGGCGGATTGGCCAACACCATGTCAAAATTGCGTTTTTCACAGGCCTTAAATGCACTTAGCCAATCAGCCTGAATGAAGCAGACCCTTGAGTCAACGCCATACCTTTTTGCATTTCTATTGGCCACCAGCAGCGCGGCATAAGATATATCGGCTGCAACGGCCTTTATGCCGTGCAGCTCATATGCAAGACTTACCGCGATAATACCACTTCCCGTGCCAGCATCCAAAATAAGCGGATGGGCCGGATATTGCATGGTCTTTAATATGGGCAGGGCCGTCTCTATAATCAATTCGGTCTCCGGCCGTGGAATCAACGTATCCGGCGTCACATCGAATTCCAGGGACCAAAATTCCTTTTGACCGATGATATAGGCCACAGGCTCGCAAAGCGCCCTTCGTGCAATTGATTTTTCAAATAGCTCCAGGGCCTCGGAAGGAAGCTCTTTATCACGATTAATGTTGAGCCAAAGTCTGTCTTTTTTCAAGACCCGAGCAAGAAGTATCTCCGCATCGAGCCTGGGCTGCTCAATACCATGCGATGCAAGCGCATGGACAGCCTTTTGAAGCGCCATGGCTGCATTCATTTCTCCTGAGAACCAGCCAAGGCAATCGCCTGATAATGGGTGCCCAGTCCCTCGATTATCTCGTCCATGTCCCCATCCATAACGCTTTCAAGGCGGTAAAGAGTAAGACCGATTCTATGGTCGGTCACCCTACCCTGAGGAAAATTATAGGTTCGGATGCGCCCACTCCTGTCACCAGTACCCACCATGCTGCGCCGCTCTTCGGTGATCTGGGCCTGCTGGTCCGCCCTTTTCATGTCAAGCAGCCGCGCCGCCAGTACCTTCATGGCCTTGGCCTTATTTTTATGCTGAGAGCGTTCATCCTGGCACTGGACAACAAGGCCGGATGGGATATGGGTCAGCCTTACCGCCGACTCGGTTTTGTTTACATGCTGCCCTCCGGCGCCGGATGCCCTATATACGTCAACACGTATATCAGACGGATCAAGGCCTGCGTCAACTTCGTCGGCCTCTGGCAATACCGCCACGGTTACGGCAGAGGTATGTACGCGCCCCTGGGCCTCGGTTTCCGGCACGCGCTGGACTCGATGAATGCCGCTTTCGTATTTAAGACGGCTGTAAACCCTATCGCCGGAGATAA
>JAJYLJ010000068.1 GCA_021787835.1 Deltaproteobacteria bacterium
GCTGACCGAATCCTTGCCCCCGCATATAAACGAACGAAGCTTCTGCCGCTGATCCTGGTCCAGTGAAGTGGATGCCGTGATTTTATCAAGGTCACCGCTGCAAAGGGCATCTTTGTCTTTACTCGGCCCCGGGGAACCCAGTACTGTGAGCCGGCTCTCGCTCGCCATCCCTAAATCATGGGTTGAAGTCATCATTACCGCTGGTTTTGAGCAACCCGAAAGGGCGGCGGCTATGACAAGGGCCAGAAAGAAACTTAGCGGAAAGATTGAGAGTTTTTTTAAAGCTGACATTAGAGGCTCCTTTTATTTTTATTTCTCACAATCCTATATGTGGTATCCATATAATCCAAAGGCCTCTTTTAGTTCCAGACGCTTATTGTCAGGAAGGCCATAATAGAAATGGTTAAGCGCGCTGACCGAATCCTTGCCCCCGCATATAAACGAACGAAGCTTCTGCCGCTGATCCTGGTCCAATGAAGTGGATGCCGTGATTTTATCAAGGTCACCGCTGCAAAGGGCATCTTTGTCTTTACTCGGCCCCGGGGAACCCAACACCGTAAGGCGATCCATACTAGCCATTCCCAATCCATGGGTTGATGTCATCAGCACGGCGCGTTTTGAGCAGCCCGGAAGGGCCAAGGCAAGAGCCAAGAAGAGGGCTGATAGGAAGACTTGGTATTTTTTTAAAATCGACATTAGAGGCTCCTTTCATATGTCTTTATATTTTGCAACGCTACAGACGGTCTTTCACGGCCTCGTCCGCCACCCGGCGGACGTCAGCAAGACATCAGCGGCCTTTAGGGTTTTTCGTAGCGCATTCGCACCTTCCATCCTTCTTGCCAGCCATAATTCTCTCAATAATGAGCGAACGCCCGTGTGCCTTTATATCATCCCTTATATCCTCATCAGTGTAGCCAAAGCAGTAGCAGATCATTTCCGGCATAGATTCCTCCTTTCAGCCCATGATGGCATTGAACAGATAGCCTACGATTATGATGGATACGGTGACCGTACCGAAAAATACGGCGAGCAGTTGTTTTTTGAGGACCTGGCTCAGGATGATCGCCTCCGGGAAGGAAAGCGCTGTGACCGCCATCATGAACGCCAGGGTCGTACCAAGGGGGAGCCCCTTGGACATGAGGGCCTGGACTATGGGGATCACGCCAGCCGCGTTACTGTAAAGCGGCACGCCGATGAGCACTGCCACCGGCACGGCGAACGGATTGCCGGGCCCGGCGTATTTAAGGAGAAGGCCCTGCGGAACATAGCCGTGCACAAAGGCGCCTATTGCGATGCCGCCGAGCACATAGATCCAGATGCGTCTTAAGATGTCTTTTACATAGCCCTTGGCGTATTCGATCCGCTCAGACCAAGACAATGTGGGGTCGTCGGCCTGGCCCATCTGGATCCGCCATACATAGTCAGCGACATACCGCTCCATCTTGAGGCTGCCGATTACGATACCTGCAACGATTGCAACGGTAAGGCCGCTAAAGAGATATATGGCTGCAATTTTCCAGCCGAAGAGGCCGAATAGCAGGACGAGGGCCACCTCGTTCACCATGGGCGATGATATGAGGAAGCTGAAGGTGACACCAAGGGGGATGCCGGCCTCGACGAATCCTATGAAGAGAGGGCAGGCCGAGCAGGAGCAAAATGGGGTCACGACGCCTAGTGCCGCGGCCAGGATGTGCCCGGTCATGATCTTTTTGCTGCTCAAAAACCGCCTTGTGCGCTCAGGCGGGAAGAAGCTTCTGATGACGGCGACAAAAAAGATGATGGTCGCAAGCAGGAAGAATATCTTTGTGGTGTCCTCGATAAAGAAGTGAAGGGTCTCGGTCAGATGGGCCGAGGGCGCCATGTTCAGCCATTTATATGTAATTAAATCCGCAAGGAGCGTAAATATCTTCAACATTGCGTCATTCCTCTATCCCAAGCCGCTTTTTTACAAGATTCACGAGGCTGGTCCGCATCTCGTCCCGAATCCGTCTGAAGGCGTTCAGTCTTTCCTCTTCGCTCCCAGCGGCCTGCGCCGGGTCATCGAAGCCAATGTGTATCCTTGGCCCCTGGCCCGGCGCAAAAGGGCAGGTCTCGGCAGCACCTCCGCAGAGAGTGACGACCAGATCAAAGCGTTGGTCTTTAAATTCATCTATGTGTTTCGACCGGTTTTGAGAGATGTCGATGCCGATTTCCGAGAGGGCCTTTATAGCCATCGGATGGACCTTGGCCGGCGCCGTTCCGGCCGAGAAGGCGGCGGTCTTGCCCTTGAGGATGTGGTTTGTGATCCCTTCGGCCATCTGGCTGCGGCAGGAGTTTTGTGTGCAGAGAAAAAGGATTTTTTTCATTTAAATCTTAATGTTATTGTAAGGCCGCTTTTTTTGGGATGGCCCTGCCTGCCTTTGAAGTCATGGCACATGCCGTCTCTCTGTTTAATTCATCAAGCCGCTTTCTCAACCCGGCTATCTCTTCACCGTCCTCCCACCATTTGAGAACAAGCGCCAACACCTCTCCGGCCTCTCCGGCTGGGTTTTCCGCCAGCATATATTCCATCCATATCCCGTTTCTCTTTGATACCACGAGGTCTGCGTCCTCAAGGATGGCAAGGTGCCGCGATATGGTGGGTTGGGCAAGGCCAAGCGCAGAGGCGAGCTCGCACACACAGGACTTATGGAACTGAAGAAGCTTCAAGATCTTAAACCTTGTAGGGTCGGAGACCGCCTTGAGGCAGCGGATCAGTTTTTTCATATATAGTTATATAGCTATATATAAATATATTGTCAAGTAGAATAATTTTCTTGCTAATACGCCGTTATTCCCCATAAACTGAAGAAAAAAGGAGGTAAAAGATGAAAATAGATACTGCTAGCGCATCTAGAGGGATAGCTTGGTATGGTGAAGGATGGAGGATCGTAAGGTCTCAGTTTGGGATGTGGATCCTCTTAAGTTTGATATTCTGGGGCATAAATTTAATATTGAATTTTATCCCATTCATAGGGCCTCTTGCGCTTTCCTTTATAACGCCGGCCCTTACGGGCGGCCTTTTTAAGGCCGCCCGCGACTGCAAGAACGGACAATATCTGTCATTAAATTACATTTCAATAGCCTTTAAAGACCCAGCGACGCGAAACGCCACCCTGACGCTTGGCGCAATAAACATAGGCTTTAGCCTGGCTGCGGCGCTTATAATGATCGTAGCCCTTAGCGGAGGAGGCGTGTTCATGCTCCTTCATAAACCAAACTTGATGGCCATTCTCCATGTCGCGGCAGGCGCCGGCCTCGTGAGCCTACTGCTTATATCCATGTTGGCATTGCTTCTGGCCATGGCCATGTTGTACGCCGTACCTATAGTCATGTTGACGGATATAGAGCCAATAGAGGCAATGAAATTGAGTATAAGGGCCAGCGGCAAAAACATGCTTTCCTTATCGGTTTACGGTGTTGTATATATATTTTTGGTTTTGGTCTCAGTTCTCACATTCGGGCTGGGGCTTATAATACTTATGCCCATTACGGTTGGCTCGCTCTATTCCAGTTATGAAGATATCTTTTCACACGATTCTCAAGAACCAGCGGAGATTCCTTATCAGGCCTAGCCATATTTAGATAACTCGAATTTATCCATTTTTTTCCCGGCCCGTCGTTGAGGACAAGATGGGACTTTCTGCGGCCGGTCTTGCAATAGTCTTTTTTATGACTTTACGGCAGAGGGGGAGTTTTTTGTCTGGCCGTTGTGTGCTATCTTTAGCTGGCTAAAAAAGACCCCTCGCGCAATAAAGGGCAGGGCCTGGGGGGTATCCTTGCTGGAGGTGGACCCTTCTCAATAGGCCCGGGGCAGGCGGCCGCCCATGTCCGCTTGCGCGGAGGATTTATGCCGCAAGGCCTTTCTTGGCAGGGGTGATGCTTGCGCAGGGGTTTTAAAAAAGAAAGAGGGCCAAAAGTGTGGATAAAACGTTCTCGCGGCGAATAAGGAAGGTAAGGGCGTTTTTACGGGCGCGGCATATAGGCGCTATGCTCTTTACTTCTCCAGAGAACCGCCGGTATTTAAGCGGTTTTACTGCAGAAGACGCCTCGATAGCAGAGTCATCCGGAGCGCTTCTTGTCATGGCCGGTGAGGCGATTCTCCTTACAGACGGGCGTTATGAGACCCAGGCGAGGTCTGATTGCCAGGATTTCAGGATTTTCATATACCGCAAGGGCCTTCATGAGGCGTTGCGGTATATAGCGGCAGAGGCCGGGATTAAAAAGATGGCCTATGAGCCGGGCTATATCACCTGTTCCGGTCTGGATGCCATAAAGGCGGTCTGCCCGCAGGTTGAGCCGGTGCCTCTTGCAGGGAAAATCGAGGCCATGCGGTCCATTAAGTCTGAAGCCGAGCTTGAACTCATCAAAAAGGCCATCCGTGCCGCCGAAGATGTGTTTGAGGCGGTTTTAACAGGATTGCGTCCCGGCATGACAGAAAAAGAGGTTGCATGGCGGATAATAGAGGGGCTCTCAATGGAGGCGGACGGGCCGTCGTTTTCTCCGATTGTGGCCTCAGGTCCGAATGCGGCCCTGCCCCATGCGGTCCCGGGTGACAGGAAGATCGCCGAAGGCGAGCCTGTCATAATAGATATGGGCGCAAGGCTTAACGGCTATTCATCGGATATGACCCGTACGGTATTCATAGGGCCTCCGGCGTCGCCATTCAAAGAGGTATATAAGACTGTGCGGATGGCCCAGTTAGCAGCCCAGGATGTGATCAGGGCTGGCCTTACAGGCAGGTTTGTGGATGCCGTCGCCCGCGGCATAATAAAAGACGCCGGCTTCGGGTCGTTTTTCAACCATTCGCTTGGACATGGTGTCGGGCTCGCGGTACATGAGGCCCCGATTCTTTCGCCAAGGGCCAAGAAGGTGCTAAGGCCAGGCATGGTCGTCACCATAGAGCCTGGTGTTTATATGCCAGACAAGGGAGGGATCAGGCTTGAAAACATGGTTTATGTAGGGAAGAGCGGCGGGATATTGCTCAGCAGACAGGATTGGTTCTATGATTTTTAACAGACATTGTATATATCTCCAGAAAGGATATTTATAGGGTTCGTGGAAGAACAGGACCAAGAAAGACGCAATCCGTTTAAGGAGTTGAGCCTCACCGGGCATCTTGCAGAGCTGAGAAATCGCATCATTGTGGCGCTCATTGCGATCGCCGCAGGCTCGGCCCTTTCTTACGCCTTTATAGAGCCCATATTCGCAATCCTTGCAAGGCCACTTGAGGCGGTCTTGCCGCCCGGCACGACCCTTATCTTCACCTCCTATCCCGAGGCCTTTTTTGTCTATCTGAAGCTTGCAATTGTGTGCGGGGTATTCATCTCAAGCCCTGTAATACTCTATGAGATATGGGCATTCGTGGCCCCCGGACTCTATGACCATGAAAGGCAACTCGTCCTGCCTTTTGTCTTGCTTTCCTCAATCTTCTTTGTGGGCGGCGGGCTTTTCGGGTATTTCGTGGCCTTTCCGGCCGCATTCAAGTTCTTCGCAAGTTTTGGAAATAAATATCTGCGCCTGCTTCCCAATGTAAGCGAGTATTTCAGTCTTACGATCCACTTGCTTCTCGGGTTTGGAGCCGCCTTTGAATTGCCTGTTTTTATGGCCCTTTTGGGTGTCGTGGGGATTATAGACGCAAAGATGCTTAGAAAAAACCGGAGATACGCAATCCTCGTTAACTTTATTTTGGCGGCGGTTCTTACTCCTACGCCCGATATTATGAATCAGCTTATACTCGCCGTCCCGCTCATGCTTCTCTACGAGATAAGTATTGTCCTTGTTTGGCTCATAGGAAAGAGAAGGGCCTTTAGTCCCGTTTCATCCGGGGATCCAGGGCATCCCTTAACCCCTCCCCCAAGAGATTGAACCCAAGGACGGCTATCAGGATGGCGAGACCAGGAAAGATAGAAAGCCACCACGCCACTTCGATGTTGTCTTTGCCTTGAGTGAGCATATTGCCCCAACTCGGAGTGGGGGGCTGGACGCCTATGCCGAGGAAGCTCAGCGCGCTTTCCGTCAGGATGGCGCCGCCAATCCCAAGTGTCGCGGAAACAAGTATGGGCGCGACAGCGTTTGGAAGTATGTGCGAAAATATTATCCTTCTGTCCGAGGCGCCGGACAATTTTGCGGCGAGCACGAAATCACGCTCTCTCAGAGACATGAATTCAGCCCGCACAAGCCGCGCGACCCCCATCCAGCCTGTGAGTCCTATTATCACCATTATATTTAGAATGGACGGCTCGAGAAACGCTATAACCGCCATTATAAGAAATATGGCGGGGAAGCAGAGCATTATATCCACAAAGCGCATCAGAAGCGTATCAATCATGCCTCCATAATATCCCGCAGCCGCCCCAAGCGCCGCCCCTATGGCGGTTGCAAGACCGACTGCGACGATGCCGACCAGAAGCGATATCCGCACGCCGTATATGAGCCTTGACAGACAGTCGCGGCCAAGTGTGTCGGTGCCCAAAAGGTGTGCCCGCGAAGGAGGTTCAAGTATGTGCCAGGTGTTTATCGCCTGCGGATCATACGGAGAGATGACAGGGGCCAGTATGGCTGTAATGATGAGGCAGCCCACGATCAGAAGCCCGGCGACGGCCAACGGGTTTTTCGTAAAGCTTCTCCACCAGGCAAAACGGCCGCTCTTGGGTATAGTGCTTTTTACCTCTGGCTTATCACCCATGGCGGCCCGTCCTGATCCTTGGGTCGGCAAGGCCGTAGCCTATGTCGGCCAAGAGGTTCCCAAGGAGCGTGAGGATTGAGACTATAACAAGGTTGCCCATCAGCACCGGATAGTCCCTTGACATGACGCTTGACCACATGAGCTGGCCTATGCCTGGGATCGCGAAGATGGACTCAAATATTACGCTTCCGCCTATAAGTCCCGGCACTGAAAGGCCGAGTATAGTTATCAGCGGAAGGAGGGCGTTGCGGAGGGCGTGCCTGTAGATCACCGCGTGTTCTGAAAGGCCTTTTGCCCTTGCCGTCATGATGTAGTCCTGTCTTAAGACCTCGAGCATCGAAGATCTGACATACCTTGAAAGGCCCGCCAGTCCACCCATGGCCGACACGGCTACCGGCAGCAAAAGATGCCTGGTCCAGTCCAGCACCTTTTGCATGGGCGACAGCGCATTGTAGCCCATTAGGCTGTGAAGGCCAGAGACCGGAAGCCAGCCTAGATCGACCCCGAGATATAACATGAGCACAATGGCCACCCAAAAAGACGGAGCGGCGTAGAATACGAAGATGAGGATGGTGACGGCCTTGTCAAAGAGTCCGCCTTGTCTTACGGCTGAGGCGACGCCCAGCGGTACGGCGATCAGAAGGATGAGCCCCAGGGAAAGGCTGTTTATGAGGATGGTGACAGGAAGCCTTTCTTTTATCTTGTTCCACACAGGCGCCCGGTCGGGCGCAAATGACCTGCCCAGGTCAAGGTGTGCGAGTCCGTCCAGCCATCGCCAGTATTGGACATAAAGGGGTTTGTCGAGGCCGTAGAGGGCCCTAAGCCTTTCCCGCACCTCAGGGGTCATCTTGGGATTAAGGTCGGCCTGGACACCTATGGGCTCACCAGGCGCAAGATGCATGACCATAAAAGATATGATCGTGATCCCGATAAACGTTGGGATAAGCGCAATTAATCTTTTAGATAAATATGCAATAAAGGGCATGTGTTTCGGCCGCCTCTACCTGGTCATATATTTCTGCTCATCTTTAGGCACCCACCACCTGATAAAGTTGTGGCTTATCCCTGAAGGGGCCGGCTCTATCCCGTGAAACCTCCTGTTTATTACAGGAAGGGCCATTGGAACATACAGAAACACATATGGCTGGTCTTCGGCCAGTATCTCTTGCACGCGGTCGTATATCTTTTTTCTTTTTTTCTTGTCGAATGTCTCTCTGCCTTCAACTAGCAGCTTGTCAAGCTCCGGGTTTTTGTAATCGATGAAGTTTAGCTCCTTCGGGCCGGTTTTTGAAGAATGAAATATGTCATAGATGTCCGGATCCAGGCCGGTTGTCCATCCAAGTATGACAGCCTCGAAGCGGCGTTTGTCTATGAAGTCGTTTATGAGCGCCGTCCATTCAATAGGCCTTATTTTGACATCGATTCCTATTTTTTTTAAGCGGTATTGGATTATCTGCGCTGTGCGCTCCCTGACATCGTTTCCCTGGTTGGTGATGATGGTAAAGGAAAAGGGCCGTCCATCTTTTTCTAGCACGCCGTCTTTGTTTACGTACCTCCATCCTGCCTCGGCAAGGAGCGCCCGTGCCTTTTGAGGGTTGTAGGGGTAGCGCCTCACATCCGGATCGTAAAACCAGGCATCCGGCTTGTAGGGTCCTGTTGCAGGGACGCCATAGCCTAAAAGCGCCCCCCGGATTATCTCATCCTTGTCTATGGCGTACGCTATGGCTTGACGCACCCGTTTGTCTTTAAAGAGCGGAAACCTTAAATTGAAGCCAAGATACGTGTATGAAAAGGATAGGTATTTGTATTTTTTAAAATTTTTTTTAAAAAATTTTGTATTGGTCTGTCTTTCGTATTGAATTGGCGACAGATCCATCCAATCAAGCCCTCCGCTTTTAAGCTCGAGAAACATCGTGGCCGGGTCAGGGATTATCCTCATAAGATAGCGGTCCAGGCATGCCCTGCCCTCGAAATAATCTGGGTTCGCCTCAAGGACGATCTTTTCCTGTGTCTTCCACTCCTTTAGTTTATAAGGGCCGAGCCCGACAGGATTCCGTGCGAGAGGGCTCTTTGTGATGTCCTTTCCTTCAAGCAGGTGTTTCGGCAGCACGACTATATCCCCCCAAGAGCTCAGGGCCGGGGCGAACGGCCGTTTGTATGTGACCTCGATGGTGTAAGGGTCGGGGGCCTCTATGGTCTTGACCTCCATGAAGTCACCGGCGTAGGCCGTGGGTGTCTTTGGATCTGTGATGACTTTGAAGCCAAAGAGCACGTCCTGGGCGGTGAATTCCACCCCATCTTGCCATTTTACACCTTTTTTGAGATGAAATGTAATAGTAAGGCCGTCGGGAGAGACATCCCATGATTTCGCCAGGTCGCCGACAAGGTTCAGATTTTTATCGTATTTCACGAGGCCGTCATAGATAAGCCCTGCTATTTCGTGGGAGGTGGCATCTGATGCAAGCATTGGGATAAGGGTTGATGCGTCTCCTATGGAGCCCACCACGATCGTGTCTCCATAGGAAGGGCAGTCTGCGGCCGCAGCCAAGCGGCACTGGACTGCGAACAGGAATATTATTGATAATAATATCCTGATATAATTCATATTTCCATATTTTTTAATTTGGCCTTCAGGGCCTTTACGCATTCATAAGGCACACAGAGTCCGCCCCTTCCTCTGCCAAGAGCGATCTGCGGTTTCGCCTTGCCATGATAGTCGCTTCCGCCTGTGGCAACAAGCCTGTATTTTCCGGCAATGGCAAGACAGATTTCCATAAAGTCCCTTCCATGCTCGCTATAATAGCATTCCATGCCGTCAAGCCCTTTCAACGCAAGGGCGGATACGGCATTATCGAGCGCATCCCGTGTCTCGCATGCAAGACTTATTGGATGCGCCAGCACCGCAAGCCCTCCTGATTCATGAATGATGCCGATCGCCTCAGACGGCGTTAAGATGGACTTCGGCGCATATGCGCTGCCTCCTTTTCTTAGATATCTTGCAAAGGCCTCTCCGACCGAATTCACATAGCCGTGCCGTACCATGGCCCTGGCTATATGGGGCCGGCCTATCTGTCCGCCTTTTGACGTCTCTTCAAGCTCCTCTTGCGAAACGGGCATTCCGAGCCGCTCAAGCCGTTCAAGTATGAGCGGATTGCGCCTGGCCCTAGCCGCCTGGACCCTGCTGAGCGCTGTCTTTAAAGAGCCGGAGCCGGCCTGGATATAATAACCAAGCATGTGCATGTCTCCGGTTTGGGAATTGATGCTGAACTCCACCCCTGGTATCACTTCGATCCCGAATTTTTTGCCTGCCCTTGCGGCCTCTTCGAGCCCGGCAGTTGTGTCGTGGTCGGTGACCGCAATGGCCTTGAGGCCCGCTCCGGCCGCAAGGGCGACGAGGCCTTCAGGGCTGTCGGAGCCGTCCGAGGCAGTGGTGTGCACATGAAGGTCGCAGCAGTTGTCGATATCCATTTCACCTCCGCTAAGCCTAGCGTTATACTGAACAGCCATTCGGCAAAAGCACAGTCGTCAATGCGTAATAAATTTTTTTATCACCTTTGCTTATCTTATAAAATACCATAAAAATCTTTATCTTTCCGCCTTTTTTGGGGTTGACAAAAAATGCACAAGGATATTATAAGAACATACTATGTCAAAAGACTATTTCCGAATGGTCATTCATTTTTTGTGTTCTATGCTGTAAGGTGTAGGCTTACAGGCCAATATTTTTTATATTATTCCATCTAAGGAGGGAGAATTA
>JAJYLJ010000002.1:0-15818 GCA_021787835.1 Deltaproteobacteria bacterium
CCAGTTCCTGAGATTTTCCAATAGAACTTGATTAAGACGAGGATTCGGCGTCGGTTTGATGAGCTCCACCTTTGCACTGCCGTCGGAACCAATGTTAAAACGCGCCATGGCAACAAAATTAAATGCGTTCTCCCGCAAGTCGTCTGGAATTTGCAATTTGGGCCGGACAATCACTTGAGCTCCCCCGCTTGCAGACATGCCGGCCCCTTTCACGTTTTTGTAGTGTGATACGGCCTGGATGCCATTCTTCGCAGACGTGCCTGCCGTTGTTGTGACCAGTCCTTCATGTGGCATAATATTAGCCCCGCTTGGCACTGCGGCGGTAGGCGCCTTAATATTAGCATACGATGTCACCTCTGCCTGTTTAGGCTTGATTGCCGAGCGTTGCTCTGTCTCGGATTTCTCTAACGGCGCTGGAGGTGTGGCATGTTTAGGCCTACTCAAAGGCAACGGTTTAGTAGGCTTCTGTATAATGACCGGTTGCTTCAACAAAGTATGCCGTGCAGGAGTAGGGACTGGCAATTCAATCAATTGGGCGTCAATGGGCGGCGGCTCCACCGGCTTGTAGGAAGGCCTTTCCATAAAATACACTGATCCCCATAATACTAGAGCCCAAATCAGCAAGGCCGCCGGCAGTGTCAAAGGCAGACGGCGCCAAGGGCTATCAATTCTTTTAAAGAACAGTAACGGTGTGTTGTTACTTGACATGTTTGACAGCTATCAAAAAATGTTGCACCCCTGCTTCACGGGCTTGCAGCATCGCTTGGACGGTTATGCCATATGGCGCCGCGCTGTCTGCCGCCACAATAACGCTCGAATCAGGTCTCACGCTGAGTATCGGCTTCAAGGTCAAGGCAAGTGTCTTCAAGGTTACTCTGGTCTTATCCAGGAAGATGCCACCATCTTGGGTGATGGTCAGAGTCACTTGATTGGCCTTGGGTTGCATGGTTGCAGCACGCCCCTGGGGGAGATTGACCGCCAGTGAATGCAAATTCTGCATGGACAACGAAGCGAGAACGAATGTGACGAGCAGAAAAAACATCACGTCGATCATCGGAATGATTTCTATATGACCACGCCGATGCTGACGAGATTCACGCAGTTTCATGGGTACTCTCCTGATGAACTTCAGCCATGCGGATATTGTTCACCAGCCGCGTCCCCAATCGTTCCATTTCGTCAAGCATTTGTGACTGCCGGTGCGAGAAGAAATTGAAAACGAACAGGGCTATGACGGCAATGAAAAGGCCCAGCGCAGTAGCTATCAGCGCCTGAGCTACACCTCCTGTCACTCCGGCCGGATCCACTAAACCATTGGTGCCAATCAGATTGAAGGCATGCATCATCCCCGTGATCGTGCCAAGCAGCCCTAAAAGAGGGGCGGCGGTGACGATGGTTTCCAGCACCCACAGCCCTCGGCTCAATAGATTTTCAATCAACTGGGCTTCATCACCGGCGCGCGACTCAATCCACCATACCGGCTTCCTGCGGTTCTCCACGATCACACGAAAAAAACGCAGAAAATAGTTTCGTTGATCAAGCCCCGTCAACCGCTGCTCTAAATCTGACATGAGAAAATCATGGGCTTCGATGAACTCAAGCAACGGCCTCGGAAGGCGCACGTACCGCCAATAGACGAATGCCTTGTCGAGCATGACCACTAAGGCCAAAACCGCAAGCACCAACAACGGATAGATCATCACGCCGCCGAATCTCAGCGCCCCCAAAACTATATATATTTCTTGCATTATAGACCTCTCTATCAAAATGGATTTTACTAATTTACTGACAGGAAAACGAATCCCCCCCTCAAAAGGGCTTGCTTATGCCGCAGTAGAACCCTATCCGCGGTCCAAATTGAGGCGCACCTACGCCTATTCCGCTCCCGTCTCTGATTTCGTTGACCTTGTCGAAGACATTAATGATGCTAAAACGCGCCTGCATAGGGCCCAAGCTCCTAAGGCTGAATTTACGCATCGCCCCTAGATTGACTTGGATGTTGTACGGAAGACGGCCCTTGTTTGCAAAACCTCTACGCAAACCGCTTCCATAGATAGTATCGACACTGAATTCAGTCCCCAGCCACATATATGAGATGCCGGCAGAAGTGGTATAAGTCTGGTCATGGTCCGTATGTATCCAGTGGCTGGCGATGTAATTCAGTTCATCTTGGCCGAAGTTAAACTGTGAGGAGACGATGTTTTTAGCCAGGCTGACAGTCCGGGCGAAATTGGCATAAGCATTGAGATTGCCTATATGGTAGTTACCGGTCAGCTCAACACCCCAGATTTTTCCCCTTGCATAATTGAATGGGGAAAAGATCAGGGCCTGACCAAATTGGCCTTCGTCTATCATGTCCGTGACCTTCTTATAAAAGGCATCGACGCCGACATTAAGCGAAGATGTGAGCCTCTGGGCTACACCGGCGTCAAAATAATCGGATCGTTCCGGCAATACCTGAGAATTTAGGGTGACTGAAGGCGCATTGGAAGTACCGGCGAACAAGGCCAAGGTCTTGGACGAGATCAACTCAGTCGGCGGCGGAGTGAAGTATCGGGCATAGGCGGCGTGCAGAGTGGTCTCCGGTGTCGCTTTGTAAACCAGGCCCAGACGTGGGCTCAGTTGACTGGCTTTCACAAAGGCGTCCATCTGATCGAGCCGAAGACCATAATTCACTGTCAATTTATCTATCGGCCTCCACTCGTCCTGGAGGTATAACCCCAAGAGAGTGTTGCCATTTTTCGGGTTGTTGTCCACGATTGCGTAAGGCATGCCGGTTACATTGCCGTTGGCGTCCGCAGGGAAAACTGTGGAGGTGTTGTCGCTTACTATATCTTCATCACTGGCAAAAATACCCATCCGTATTGTATGGGCATTATTCAAATGGTAACTGCTGTCACCCTGCAATCCATTACTGAAACTGCTGCGGAAGACTTTAGAGGCGATTCCGTTGAAAACGAGATCGCCGATAGAGTCTGGCGAAAAATGGATGCTTGTATAACGGGTTACATAGGCAAGCTGGTAATTGAAATCCGATCCGATGTAGCTTTGCAGGGCCACTATCCCATAACGATTGTTCTCATACTGCCGCTCGTTCAGTTCGGTGGAGTTAAAGCCAATAATGCCCGCCCCTGCCAAGAAGTCAGGGTTGGGAATTTGCCCGGGCCTATTAGGAATTTGAAACCAGCCATCGTAGCTGCTAAACATCAAGCTTAACCGCGTCGTGGGGTTGACGAGGTATGAGAAGTATCCGAAGTCCTTGGCTTGATCCGTGTGATCGTGGATCGCGTTGGCGCCGGAGGTAGGGTTTTCGATACCCATATCGTCCGTCAAATAAGAACCGGTCAAGTAGTATGTCAATTTCCCCATTGAGCTTCCGAACTCTAAGCTTGGCTGCAACGTGTCGCGGCTTCCGCCATAGAGATCGACGCGCCCCCCGGTTTTTTCATAATTGGTCTTGGTCTCGATTTCAACCACCCCTGCCGTGCGGTAACCATATTGGGCTGGCAGGGCACCGGTCAAGAGGTCAACCCGCTTGGCAAACCGGGTGTCCAGCGCCTGACCGAAACCGCTAATCCCCTCGGGGAGGATCACGCCATTAATGCGGTATTGGATATTGCCATGGTCACCCCGCACATGCAGTTGGCCGAACGAGTCATTGGCTACGCCAGGTGCCTGGAGTAATACCTGGTTGAAGGACGTATTATCCCCCTCAGGTAAAGCAGCGATATCGTTCCGGTCGAAACGGTAGACACTTCCTCCTGTCTTAGGTGACAAGCTGTTCCTGGCTCGGTTCAAGCGCTTGGACGTGACCGATACCTCCAGCGCCTTCTGTGCGGCTAATGTCAATGTCGTAGTGGCTGTTGCCCCTGTCTTCACAGCAACAACGGCGGCGCCTGCTTGAAAGCCTGATTTTTCAGCCAGGATTGCATATACACCAGGCTTGACATTCAAGAACACAAAGTTACCGTCAGCATCGCTCTGGGTCCTTCCTACGATATTATGAGCAGGTGTCTCTATCGTTAGACTTGCTCCAGACAGAAATCTCCCTAATACATCTTTAACCGTCCCATTAACCTCGCCAGCCGCTATAGGGGCGGCATAACCCGCAACCGCCAATATGAATGAAAACAGGCTGTACATGCATAAGTCAATAAGAATCCGTTTTAATTTCATAATTGTTCTCTAAATAGATCTATTGTAAGCCTTTTGTTGACTCTCAACAGTCACAAATATCGGCCAACGTGAAATCTTTTCAATTCAATCGGATAAGACTGAATATCTCCACCCGCTGCTCCAAGCAGCATTTATCCATGGCAAAGCTGATACAACACCACGGCAATATGGTGGAAACGCATTCCGCCAAAAAAATAAATATCCCACAGGGCAAGTTTTACCTTGACCATAGGAATCCTGTTGAATTTTGTCTTAAAAAGAGCTAGACAGGAGGGGCTCGAGAAAACGGGAAGTTATAACTGATATAATCATACTGTAACAGCTTTTTGGATATTTCAAGTGCAATAAAAACCAGATAAACATCAAAAGAAAACTTGATAAGGTTAATAGGAGAAACATTATAATGGGCAACAGCCATGCATAGAGGACAATCATCATGAGAACAACCATCATGGTGGTGATGAAAGGCTATCACCAACGTGGTTAGCAAGAAGAAGAATAAACAGATGAAAGCTAGTTTTCCTATCTTATGCATCAGTTGTTTCCTGCGCCTTTATGGCACCAATAACTTTAACAAAACTAATTTATTATGTTATCGTTTTTTTGTCAAACAGTCAATTAAATAGATAGGTACGCAGGAACGGAAACGGCCCTTGCCTAACCTCTAGCAGGCGCCTTCCCCGTTGTTTTCAGTGTTTTTTTCTGTATAGATCAACCGCTGGCAGATCGGACAATAGTGTACCTTTTCATCCCTTAGAAGCTCATTAAAAAGCTGCGGCGGTATGTTCATATTACAGCCATTGCACACAGCGTTTGTTACAGATACTATGGCAATCCCGCCTCGTTTATCTCTTAGAAACTGATATCTCGACAGAAGATCCTGTCTGGCGTCTTTTGCTATGGCTTGTCTCTGACCGGCAAGAGCGGATAGGCCACTATTTAGCTCTTCTTCCATTCTGGCAAGGTGGGTTTCTTCAATGTCTATTTCTTTTTGCAAGCTGTCAATCTCCGCCTGTTTAGACTTTATGTCATTTTCGATCGCGTCGGCCTCTTCCATAACGGCTACTATTTCATCTTCTCTGGATTTGTTGGCCTTTTTGATCTCTTCTATCTCTTTAAGGAGGGCTTGATACTCGCGGTTTGTTTTAATAGACGTAAGTTTTTGCTGAGACTTGCCAAGGCGGATATTTTCAATTTCAAGCTCATCCTCTATGTCAACCCTTCGCTTTTTTATCTCTGAAAGCCGCCCTGTAATCTGTTGTAAATCAACGTCCTTGGATGCAAGATTATTTTTGAGGACATTGAGTCTGGCCGGGGCCTGCGCCTTATCAGACTCAAGTTTTTTAATCTCTTGGTCAATCTCCTGAAGTCTTAGAAGTATTTCAAGTTCAGCTCTCAATTTCTGCTCCTTTAAACTATTTTTATATAAAGTCTAAATTATTCGATCAATAGTCAATTAATTTCAAACAGATATCTTTAATGGTCCGTCCATGCGCCTAAGAGGCGGGCCTTCCGCATCAAAGGTATACAGCTCAAGCACCCAACTCATCTTATCGGCCCATTGCCTGAGAAAACGCATTATTTCAAAGACAATCGGGCGTTCCGTATAAAAATGTCCGGCATCTATTATTGCAATCCCTCTTTCTTCCGCATCTCTTGCAATATGATGCTTAATCTCCGCGCTTATGAAGAGCTCCGCCCCCGAAGCTATCACATAAGGCCAAAGATCGGACCCTGACCCGCAGCAAATAGCGATTTTTTTTATCGGCTGCGATAAATTGCCTGTCATAAGACAATCCGGCGCAGAAAGCAAGGATAAAAGACTACTGGCTACAACTGACAGGGCTGTCGGCCTGGCAAGCCTCCCAACTCTCCCAATACCTGTCGCGGGATCGCCGTGGGCTGATACCACAAGCGGTCTTACACCGCAAAGCCCCAAGGAACCAGCCACCATGTCGCTAACTCCGCCTTTTGCCGAATCCAGATTTGTATGAGCTGCGAACAGGACGATGTTTGAACGCAAAAAACCCGCCAGAAGGCGGGGTATTTGATGTGAAAGGTCAACAGAGCGAATAGGGCTGAAAATCAATGGGTGATGAGTGATGACCATCTGGACATCTTTTCTCTCAGCCTCCTTGAGAAGGGCCTCGGTAGGATCTAAGGCCACAAGGATGCGTTTAACCCTGAGGGCTGGGTCCCCAACCTGTAATCCGATGTTATCCCATGATTCCGCAAGTTCTACAGGCGCCCATTTAATCAGGGCTTGCCATATTTCAGAGGCAGAAGGTGATAAGTTCACTTTATATTTTTTGATTGGGCCCACCAGGATTTGAACCTGGGACCAACCGGTTATGAGCCGGTGGCTCTACCAAGCTGAGCTATAGGCCCAATGAATAAGATCTACGTAATCTAACTTGAGATTGAATTTTGTCAATATAGATTGAACGGCGTTTTTAAAGGCTACCCAAGGGTAGTTAAAGTCTTTCTATTCTGTCCCATATTTCCTCGGAAACCGCCTCCTTGTCTAAAAGAGGCAAACTCTCTGCCGAAAGATCCCTGGAGAGAATCAATACCTTGTTTGTATTGACATCGAATCCAGAGTCAGGCCTGGATACGTCATTTGCGATCAACAGATCAGGTCTTTTGTTTGCCATTTTTTTAACGGCCTCTTGCTCCAGATTTTGCGTCTCGGCGCAGAAGCCGACTATAATCTGGCTGGCCTTTTTTCTATCAACAAGCCTTGCGAGGATGTCTGTTGTTCTTGTCATATCGATACTTATTTTCTCGTCACACTTTTTGATCTTTTGTTCGGTCTTGACAAGCGGGGCATAGTCAGAGACAGCTGCGGCCATGACGATAATATCGGCATCGGCTGAAAGGCCCTCGACCGCATCAAGCATCTGTTTGGCGGTTTCAACGGACATGGTCTTGACGCCCGGCGGCGGCGGCGCGGAGACTGGCCCGTGTATCAAGACAACATCCGCTCCGCGCCTGTATGCAATCCTTGCCATATGAAAACCCATGAGGCCAGACGACCTGTTTGAAATAAAACGCACCGGGTCCAAGGGCTCGCGCGTGGGGCCTGCGGTGACTATCACCGTCCGCCCCTTAAGGCTTTGCGCGGTAACCGCGCGCAGCACTATCTCGCGCACCGCCGGCCATTCCGGCAGCCGTCCCCTGCCCTCTTCTCCACATGCCGTCATGCCGGCATCAGGCTGGGCTATGACATGCCCTGCGGCGCGAAGTATCTCCATATTGCGCATAGTCATACGGTTTTCATACATTGCTGGGTTCATGGAAGGAAAAAATACAACAGCACCCCTAAAGGAAAGAAGAAGGATTGACAATAAATCGTCGGCAAGCCCGCAGGCGGCCTTTGCAAGCATATCCGCGGCGGCCGGTAAGACAATAAAGACATCCGCTGACCGGGCGAGGCTTATGTGCGGAATGGTTTCTGCCGTGGCCATGTCGAACATGTCAAGATGGACCTTTTCACCCGTAAGGGCGGAAATGGTGAGAGGCGACACGAATTTTGCAGCGTTTGCCGTCATGACAGGCCTCACCTTCGCCCCGAGCCTGATAAACCCCCTTGCAAAATCTCCTGCCTTATAGGCCGCTATCCCGCCCGATATGCCAAAGAGGATGGTCTTGCCCTTAAGGGGCCTGTATGAAGGCGCGCAGAGACCCTTTTGCGCGTCAAGGCCTTCTGGTTTAGCGGTCAAAGACTATCACCTGGTCAACGGCCTTTCTTTCAGGCCTTTCGTCATGTCCGGCCTTGTGGCCAATGGCGATTACGGCCATAAGCTCGAGATCGCTGGATAGATCAAGCAATTTTCTTATCTCCTCCGCGCTTCTTAGTATCTCGCCAAGCCATACCGCTCCAAGACCAAGGCTGTGAGCGGCAAGAAGCATATTCTGTATGCAGGCGCCGATGGACTGATGATCCTTTACGTCATTATACATGACTGTTTTGTCAATGAATACCGGCAGCAGGACCCTGGCGGATGCAATTACTCTGGCGTAGCGTGTAAGCCCTTCAAATCTGGCTTTAAGGTCCGGGTCAGTCACCAGAGCAAACCTCCAGGGCTGATTGTTCAGCCCCGAAGGCGCCCACGTGCCGGCTTTTATTATTTCAAGTACGGTTTCGCGAGTAACCGGCTCGTCCGTAAAGTGTCTAACGCTCCTCCTTGTATAAATTGCGTCCAGCACAGGATTCATGAGTTTAATTTACCTCACAGCAATCTGTATGGATAGGCCCTTTTGGTCCATTCGTTGTCAGGAAACAGACCTTTGAGCCTTTCATAGGCCTCTTTCAGTGATTTCGGGTCATGAGTGCTCTTGTAACGGCATATGCCCATAATATAAATGGCCTCAGGCACTACCGGCGAATTTGGATATGCCTTAAATATCTTTTCTATATTAGTCATGGCCATGTCGAAACGGTCTGTTTCAAAATATACCTTACCGATGCCAAGGAGCATGGCCGGAATGAATTCATCAGGGCCGACGAAGCCGACTATTCTGTGGTGTTCATTTCCGGCCGCGTCAAGGGTTATCAGGGTGGGAGTCCATTTAATATTGAAGTCTATTGAAAGGGGTTTTGAGTCAAATGGGACCCTTAAGGGTATGATGTTCTTCATTAGAAAATCAGCAACATTTGCGTCTGGATACGTAACCGCATCCATCTGTTGGCAGCCAATTCAGCCCGGGTTGAAGAAATCCAGCAGAATAGGCGCATCTTGGGCCTTCGCCGATTTCATGGCCTCATCCATTGATGTGATCCATTTGACCGCTTGAGACATGGCGCACCTCCATTTTTATTTAAAAATTTAATAAAATTGATGCTTAATAAATTATATATTTATGATATAGCTTGATGTCAAACCTATCGCATAGAATCAAACACGCTTTCATGTTTGATTTTTTATTGATTCACCACATATAATAAATTTACGGTTATACGCGATTAATAATGAATCAAGGCTTGCTGCATGGACACGCTCGTCCCAAATAAGTCAACGGATGAAAAACGGCCTATATACAGGCTTTCGCCCTTTAAAATAGCCGCGTGCTATGCTGCTGTTGGAGTATTGTGGATTATCTTTTCCGACGCCGTCGTGGGCGCTCTTTTCAAAAATCCGGCGACTATAACCGAATTCTCCGCCGGCAAGGGTTTGGCGTATGTGATCTTGACGGCAATACTGCTTTACTGGATGATAAAAAAATACGCCTCCGGGCAGGAGCGGACTGAGGCGCGGCTGCGCCGTTCGGAAGAGAGATTTTCCAAGGCGTTCCGCAACAGTCCAGACGCTATCGTGCTGTCTTTTTTGCGAGACGGGCGGATAATCGAAGTCAATGACAGCTTCATGAGTATGAGCGGCTATGGTCTCGATGAAGTAATCGGGCGCACCAGTATTGACCTTGATCTATGGGCCAACCCCGATGAGCGGCAACAATATGTAAAATTACTTAAGGCCCAAGGCAATGTTAAGAATATCGATGTGGATTTCCGGATTAAATCCGGCAAGATCATAAACTGCCTGCTCTCAGGCGAGACCGTTGATTTTACTGACGGCCAGCATGTCATAAGTGTAATCCGCAATGTAACCGAAACGAAAAAGGCGGAGAAGGAACTCAACAACTACAGGAGCAATCTTGAAATGCTTGTGGACAAAAGGACCAGAGAACTCCAGGAGACACAGCTTGAACTAATGAATCTTGTAGGTGAGATGAACATTAAAACCGAGGAACTCGCCAGCGCAAACGAACGCCTCATGGAGCTCGACCGGTTGAAATCAATGTTCATCGCCAGCATGAGCCATGAATTCAGGACACCGCTTAACGCCATTATAGGCTTCTCGAGCATATTGCATGATGAATGGTCGGGCCATCTAAACAATGAGCAGAAAGAAGAGACAACGGCCATCATTAGGGCTGGCAGACACCTTTTGTCCCTGGTAAATGAAGTCATCGACATATCAAAGATTGAGGCCGGCATGCTTGCCGTTGAAATTGAAGACTTTGAACTCAACGAACTCATGAACGAGGCGGCCGATTCTATAAGAAAGGATGCGTCCGCAAAAGATAAAGATATAAAAATAATTATCCAGCCTATAAGACAGCGGATGCACACCGACAGAAAGCGGCTCCTCCAGTGCCTGCTTAATCTTATTGGCAACGCAGTCAAATTCACCATGAACGGCGAGATATGCATATCGGCCCGCCTTTTGACTGCAGGCAGCGACGATGAAAAGCAGCTTGAGGTGACGGTGGCCGATACAGGGATAGGTATCGCACAGGAGGATATACCCAAGTTGTTTGAACCTTTTATAAGGCTGCAAGGGTCTTACGGCATCCAATGTCCAGGAACTGGTCTTGGGCTTTATTTGAGCCGGAGGCTGGCCCGCGAGGTTCTAGGCGGAGACATTACTGTTGCAAGCGAATACGGCAAGGGAAGCACGTTTAACATTAGAATTCCGTTACGGCCCGCCTGAACTAAAGATATTCTTGTGAAGGAAGACAAGATATGAATAAAGAAGTTTTGGTGATTGAGGATAATGAAGACAATCTTAAAATAATCACATACGTGCTTAAGAGGGCCGGTTTTGAAGTAACCGCCGCCAGAACCGGCGAAGAGGGGGTCAGACTTGCCATAAAAGAAAGGCCCGCTTTTATCATTATAGACATCATGCTGCCTGACATAGACGGGACCGAAGTCGCAAGGCGCATCAGGGGATCATCGGCTGATGGAGATATCCCGATTATCGCCATGACCTCTTATGCCATGAAGGGTGACCGCGACAAAATCATGGCCGCTGGCTGCAGCGGCTACATTGAGAAGCCGTTTGATCCGCTGACCGTTATGGATGACATAAAAAAGATAGCCGGCATATGAGCTGACAGGCCTTTTGTTTGGGTGCCTTTCACTTATGCGCCTTTTGATCCTTAAGAGACGAATTATATGGGCCGGACGGCATTGTTTCCATTATGATTCAGGTACGTGTCGGCCGAACGAAAATTTACAAACAGGCCCTCCAGAGTCTCTTGATATCTTGAACAAAAGAGATATCTTCACTGACCGGCCGCCCCTTGACGGTCAGATACCCCCCTATAAGCATGGCGTCCGCTCCGGCGAGAAATGCAAGAGGCTGAAAATCTTTGAGGGCCGTTTCTCTGCCGCCGGCTATCCTGACGGCCTTGTCTGGGAGCACGTGTCTGAAGACCGCTATCGCCTGAAGCATCTCTTCTAAAGAAATGGGAGGATTTGATGCAAGCTCTGTACCTGGTATCGGGACAAGGATGTTTATTGGCACTGAATCCACATCGAGATATTTGAGCGTGGCCGCCATATCAAGGCGGTCCTCGCGTGTTTCGCCAAGCCCTATTATGCCGCCGGCGCATACCTCAAGACCCGCCTCTTTTGCAGCTCTGATAGTTGACAGACGTTCTTCAAAACCATGCGTGGTGACAATTTTGGGATAGAATCTTGCAGAGGTCTCTATGTTATGGTGATAACGACCAAGACCGGCATCCTTGAGCCTTGTCAGACCTTTTTTATCCATTATTCCAAGAGAGGCGCAAACATCTATGCCGACTCTTTTTTTCACCTCAAAAATCCTCTCCGCAAACTCCTCTATTTCGTTTTCAGCAGGGCCACGTCCGCTCGCCACCAAGCTGAAACGCTGAGCTCCGGCATCCTTGGCGTCCTTGGCATGTTTCAGAATGTCGTTTACGGACAAGAGATCGTATAAAGGGCTTTCCGTCTTAAAACGGGCCGACTGGGCGCAAAAAGCACAGTCTTCAGTGCAGGCCCCCGACTTCACATTCATTATGGTGCAAAGGGAAAAATTATCCTGACGCAGTTCAAGCTTAAGATCGAGGGCCTGATCCATGAGCCGCTTTAAGGGGAAATCGAGAAGATGGGCGAATCTCTTTGTAATGCCGTCCCAATTATTCATGATACAGCCTTAATTGAAGATAAGATCGAAAAAAGACGCTCGAGTATATCTTTAATTTCATCTATAGTTATAGAAAGTGGAAGAAAAAGATAAATGATGTCGCCTAATGGCCGTATTATAAGGCCTTTTTTGAGTCCTTCTCTGTAAACATGCCAGCCCATCCTGCTTGCTGGAGAAAACGGCCTTTTTGTAGCTTTGTCCTCTACGAGCTCGAATACCGCGACCATGCCTATGCCGCGCACGTCGCCGACGATCGGCAATTTGGTGAATCTTTCCTTTTCCTCCTGGAGAAATCTGATTTTGTCTTTGGCCAGTTCAAGCACGGCATCTCGTTCAAATATCTCAAGAGATGCAATGGCCGCGGCTACGGCAAGCGGATTCCCGGTAAATGTGTGGCCATGGAAAAACGTCTTTCCTTTTTCGTAATCATCATAAAAGGCGTCAAATACCTCATCCGTGGTAATGGTTGCGGCCATCGGAAGATATCCTCCAGTCAGGCCCTTTGATAGGCACAGAAAGTCAGGCTCTACGTTTGCGTGCTCTAGGGCGAACATGCGCCCGGTCCGCCCAAAACCTGTCGCGACCTCATCAAAAATAATGTGTATGCCGTATTTTTTTGCAATTTCCGCAAGTTTTCCAAGATAGCGGACCGGATAGACTATCATGCCGCCCGCCGCCTGAAGCAAGGGCTCAAGGATGATGCCGGCTATCGTTTGCCCGCAAGTTTCAAGGATCGCCTCAAGGGGCAGCAGACATTCAAGACTACAGCAATCCGGGCTTTGTTTTTCACATGGGCAGCGGTAGCAATATGGCGAAGGCAGACGGTAACTGTCAAAAAACATGGGCGCAAACACAGAATGAAAGCCTGACGTGCCGCCAACACTCATAGTGCCGATGGTGTCCCCGTGGTAACCGCGATCAAGGGCTATAAATTTCTCTTTTTTTGGCCGCCCGGCCTGTTTCCAATACTGAAACGACATTTTTAGGGCAACCTCACATGCAGTAGAGCCGTTGTCAGAATAAAAGACCTTTGTGAGATTGTGAGGCGCTATATCGACAAGACGCTCTGCCAGTCTGATTGCGCCTTCATGGGTAGTCCCTGCAAAATGAACCTGCTCGAGACGCCCGAGCTGGGCCATTATGGACGCATTGATCTTGGGATGGTTGTGACCGTGTATAATGCACCACCAAGAAGATATGCAGTCATAATACGCCCTTGCCTCCTTGTCATAAAGAAATACGCCGTCAGCATGGTCTACAAACAACAAAGACTCTTTTTCAAAGTCCTTCATCTGGGTGTATGGGTGCCATAACACCTTTTTATCCAGCTCCATTAAATCCATTTGTTTAACTCCTCTTCAGCCATTCAAGCAGATACAGGCCCATCGGCTCAATAGAGGCGGAGGCGTCTTCTGGCGTTGCAACCCTTGGCACCGGCCCGAATATCGGCACATCGGAAAATTCCCTCAAAGTCCTCAAATTGTCATAGACAATTGATTGATCTTCATGTATTTGATTATTAAGAATGACACATAATACACGCATATTACGTATTTTAATGGCCTCAAGCGTAAGAAGGGTATGGTTGAGCGTTCCAAGCCCGCTTCTTGCTGTGACAATGACGGGCAAATCAAATTCTTTAATCAGATCTATCGTCAGAAGGCCTCGGGCGAGGGGCACCATTATCCCGCCCGCCCCTTCAATCAGCAATATATCACATTGTCCGGCCAGAAAGCCGGTAGTCTCTGCAAGGCGCCTTTTCTCTATGAATCTACCATCAAGCTCAGCGGCAAAATGAGGTGACGCCGGGAATGAAAAGCAGTAAGGAGACGCCGCCGAATTGGCTGACGGGACACCTTCTCTTTTCATCAAGCCGTATATAAAAGATATATCGTCTGAATATTCGGCCCTGCCCGTACTTGCCCACTTCTGGACCTCAACTTTAAGGCCCTTGCCTAAAAAAAAATCAGCAAGAAGGCCGGTGATAAATGTTTTCCCTATATCCGTGTCTGTCCCTGTTATGAATATGGTCATGGGCCGCTCCGCTTAATGCTGGTTTATAATAGCCATTTTTCATAATATTGACCAGCATTAACTTCCAGTAAAAAATAAGATGGAAATCTACCATAATAATTCAGATATGCTGGCATTCGAATAATAAGCGGACTATAGTAATTATTTTAAAGGTTGAATTAATGCGGCCGTAATGATAAAAAAATAAAGTTATCTGAATATAGAATGTTGGATTATCTTGATGAGATTGGCCTTGGCGAATCAGGCGATAAAAATTTTTGGTTTTTATAATGAACCATCAGAAAGCAGGGTCTATTAAACAAATGGTATTTTTTGAAAGACTGGGAAGCGCCGCCATAGATTTTCTAAATTATATCGGCAGAATGGGTATTTTCTTTTTTTATTGTGTGGCCGATATATTTATTCCGCCATATAAAATACGCCCGATAATGCAGCAAATTTACTTTATTGGGGCCAGTTCCGTCTTTGTGATATTGTTTACAGGGGCCTTTACCGGCATGGTTCTTGGGCTTCAGGGCTATTACAGCCTCAGGCAGTTCGGGTCCGAGGGCGCTCTTGGATCGGCGGTGGGTCTCAGCCTGGTAAGGGAATTGGGCCCAGTGCTCACCGCGCTCATGGTGACCGGCAGGGCCGGTTCGGCGATCTGCGCCGAAATCGGCATCATGCGCAATTCCGAACAGATAGACGCCCTTGAATGCATGGCGATTGACCCTTATAAATTTATCGTCGTCCCGAAACTAATAGCCGCCGTCATATGTATGCCGCTTCTTACAAGCGTCTTTGATTGCATCGGCATAATAGGCGGGTTTCTGATTGGCGTGAAGCTCCTTGGGGTCAATGAAGGGGCCTATTTTTACGGCCTGTACAAGAGTGTTATATGGCAGGATGTACATATGGGTATAGTAAAATCCCTGATATTTGCGGTGCTCATTATCTGGATATGTGCAGCAAAAGGATTCTATTTGCATCTTGACCGTTTGGGTTTCGGGGCTGAAGGCGTAAGCAGGGCCACCACCCAGGCCGTAGTCCTTTCATCCGTCGCCATTCTTGTCTGCGACTATCTTATTACGGCCATATTGCTTTAGGTAACTCCATGAGAGAAAAGACGGAAAGGATTGTAATAGAGCTTAGAGATGTGAAAAAATCCTTTGGCGTACAGAGGGTTTTGGATGGCGTCGATTTATCAATAGCCGAAGGCCGCACAACAGTAATAGTTGGCGCGAGCGGCCAGGGTAAATCTGTTATTATAAAACATATGCTTGGGCTTTTAAGGGCAGATTCGGGCTCGATATCGATTTACGGGAAAGATATCACCAGAATGAAAGGAAGGGCGCTGAAGGACGTCCGCACAAATTTTGGAGTTCTTTTCCAGGGGGCTGCGCTTTTTGATTCGCTCACCGTATATGACAATGTGGCCCTGCCGCTTCGCGAGCGCACCAGATTGCCTGAAATCAAGATCAAAGACAAGGTGCATGAAAAACTTGCCTTGATGGACCTCGATGGGGTGGATATAAAATTCCCGGCGCAGTTAAGCGGCGGCATGAAAAAAAGGGTTGGCTTGGCCCGGGCTCTTATTCTGGATCCTAAAATAATGTTTCTTGATGAGCCAACGACAGGTCTTGATGTGAAAAGAAGTAAGGAAATATACCG
>JAJYLJ010000002.1:15918-45074 GCA_021787835.1 Deltaproteobacteria bacterium
CTCAAGCCGGGCGCATCCGAAAAATACCTTAAAAATGGCAGCAAGATAATAGACACGGAGTCTGCAATAGATATAGAGGGGCTTATCAGTAAATATATATTTGAAAAACAATAGGAAGGGAGTCATGAAAACCGGTTTTCTTTTGAAATCGCTATTCGTTTTTGTATTGGCATCTTTTATGGTCCTGCCAGTTACCAAGGCCATGTCCGACAATATCAAGCATAACGATCCCATGGCCTTGGTAAACACAACCGTCAATTCAATCCTTGATCTTTTGAAAAACAAAGAAATGAACAAGGATCAGAGAAGGGCCAAGATAAGGGCGCTGGTTTTCGAGCGTTTCGACTTCAATGAAATGTCCAAACGGGTGCTCGGCACCAACTGGAGACAGCTTACTCCCGCCCAGCAAAAAACCTTTGCGGATATCTTTTCAAAACTCCTCGAGGCATCATATGTTGGCAAGGTTGAAAACTATACCAATGAAAAGGTTGTCTTTAAGACTGAACAAATACAAGACGATTACGCCAAGGTAAACACCGTCATCCATACAAAAACGAATGACATCCCTCTCGTTTATTTCATGTATTTTAATGGCAAGGATTGGTATGTATATGATGTTATAATTGAAAATGTGAGTCTTGTAAGCACTTACAGAAGCACTTACAATCAAATTATAAAACAGAAGGGTTTTGATGAGCTTATCAAGGAAATGAATAGAAAGATCAAGGAACTCAGCGCCCCTAAAAATGGCAACAACGCCTCTTAAAAAAATGGGCAATTGCGGCAAGGGCTGTTGCCCCGACCTCAAAAAGGCCCTGAAGGGTCTCGATTGCCTGAAAGGCATGGATATCGAGGTCTTGTGCCCATTTTTTTCCATGAAAAATTTGCCGGCCGGCGAGGTTCTTTTCAGGGAGGGCGATGAGGCTGCATTTATGGCGTTTATTCTTTCGGGTAAGCTTGAAATAAAAAAACAGACCGAGTTTCCCGCCAAATATTTTGTTTTGTCAATTCTTGGGAAAGATTCGTGCGTTGGAGAGCAGGCCATCTCATGGGATGAGACGGCGTTTAGATCTGCTACGGCCACGGCCCTTGAAGAAACAGAGATGGTTTTGCTTACGCGCGCATCTTTTGACGATATTTACAATAAATACCCGAATGTTGCGGCAAGATTGTTAAAGTCATTGTTGCATGAAATCTCTTTCAGATTGAATGCCGCAAACGAACGCATGGCGGCTGTTTTTTAATATCTCTAAAATGGAGGCGTTATGAAAGCGCTATATCTGGCAATAGCCGTAACCATTTTGATGGGCATCTCATCAACGCCTGTCTTTGGAAAAGATCTACAAACACGGGCGCCTTCAGGCAACAGGGCCTTCGACAACGCGCCCGACAATCAACCCGACAATCAATATGAAGAGGCCATCGAGTCCATGCCAGACCCCATCGAGCCTTTCAATCGCTTGATGTTCCAGGTCAATGACAAGCTTTATTTTTATTTCTTTAAACCGGTGGCAAAGGGGTATTCTTTTGTAGTGCCAGAAGATGCCAGGGTATCGGTCTCAAATTTTTTCTCTAATATTGCAACACCTATCAGATTGGCAAACTGCCTGCTTCAGGGCAAGATAACCGATGCGTCAAATGAATTCACCAGGTTTTGCCTGAACAGCATTTACGGCATAGGCGGTCTATTCGACCCGGCGAGAAACTATTGGGACATCCCAAAAAAGAATGAGGACTTCGGCCAAACAATGGGCCACTACGGAGCTGGTCCTGGTTTTTATCTGGTCTTGCCGTTTTTTGGGCCTTCGAGCCTGAGAGACGGCGTGGGTATCCTGGTGGATTTCCTGCCGGATCCAATGACTTATCTCCTTAATACATTTGAATACTGCGCGGTGGATGGAGGCGTGAGGGTCAACTATACATCACTTCACATAGGAGACTATGAACAGATCAAAAGAGAGGCGATTGACCCGTACATCTTTATAAAAGATGCATATGCCCAGCATAGGGCTGGACAGATAAAAGAATAAGACAAATAATTAAGGGCCCATAGCCTCTGGTTACAGGTCCTTAATTATTTTATGTAGATTTTTTTATCCAGCCTACGGCTGGAGTTTTCACGCTCAGCCGAAACGCCGCGAAGATCCGCCGCCTCCACAAGATGATGTAGTGTCACATTTGCCGCCGCTGCCACCGGCAGAGGAGCTGCCTGGAGCGCAATTAAATTCCGAGAGCATTTTTTTTATCTCTTTAGATCCACAGTTGGGGCAGAGAATGCCTGCGGCATCTTTAAAAGAAAAAACAAAACGTTCAAAACCTTTCTTGCATCTGTTGCAAAAAAAATCAAAAATTGGCATAATTCAATCCTCTTTTATTTTTTTATATAATTGTATCATATTATTACAATAATTATAAAATAATTCTTGTAACTATATTGTCAATTATAAATCTATAATCCAGATGGTTCATTTGAATACAACAGACGAATTGATGGAAATAATATCCCCCACAACTATAGCTGACAGGGTTTCTGAGCTTGGGGCCAAAATTACGAATGATTATCATGACAGACCGCTTATTTTGATCGGCATACTGAAAGGGGCCTTCATATTTATGGCTGATCTTGCACGGTGTATAAAACTGCCTCTCAAGATAGACTTCGTGCGACTATCAAGTTACGGATCCAAGACTGAATCATCTGGAGGCATCGCCTTTAGCAAGGACATAGAACTTGACATAAAAGGGCTTGATGTATTGGTTGTGGAAGATATTATAGATACCGGATATACAATCAACTATCTCAAAGAGGTCTTGAAATTACATGAACCGGCTTCCGTGGGCATCTGTTGCCTTATTGACAAAAAAGACAGACGGAAGGTACCGGTAGAGGCCGATTACATCGGTTTTGACATATCGCATGGTTTTTTAGTGGGTTATGGCCTGGATTTTGATGAACAATACAGGTATCTTCCAGGCATCTACCATCTAAACCCAGGCTACAAGCCGGCAGGTTTCAAACCATCTGAGAGATAGAAGTTTTTAAGGGAGATATGCATACGAAATTTTTAAAAAAGGACAATATCGTCTTTGAAGAACACCCTAAATATACTGGCGTTAGGATAGCGAAGCTGATAACCCTTCAAGAAGCTGGCCCTATAGGGGTCTCAATCCTTGAAATCGCCACTGATACAACTATACCGGTCCATACGCATGCGCCTAATATTGACTCCATTTATATTCTGGCTGGCAATGGAGAGGCCTTTCTAAACGGCGTATGGCAGCCGATCGAACATGGCGATTACATATTTGCGCCGGCGCTTGAAGAACATGGTATAAAAAATACTGGTGAGGGCTTGCTTAAATTATTTGTGGTTCACAGTCCACCGCTTTTTTAATACAACAAAAAATTCTTTCTAAGAAAACAAAAGGCGTTTAACTCATCGGCCCAGACAGCTTCCATATCCTGGTGGCCCGCGCCGTCTTCGACCGCCTTTCTTACCACCTCATTGCCAATGATGAGGTCTGCCGGCAGCTTCTCAAATTCATATTCATATGGCGGTGCCTTCCAGGAAAAATCCTGGCGGTTTGATCTTGCTATAATGGAAAGAATGGCCAAGGTCGAAAGATACGGGCGATAGAGACGCTTATCGGTGACATGTATCTGAAATCCCAGACACCTTGTCCCTGCCCACTTATGAAAGGTTGGCTCAAAATACTGTTCCCTTAAGGTAAAGCCCTTGAGCCCAAGCGCCTCGACATCAGATCTAAGCCTTGCCAGATTGAGATACGGGGCGCCGAAGACCTCGAATGGCCTTGTAGTCCCACGGCCCTCCGACAAATTGGTGCCTTCAAGTATGACCTGGCCCGGATATACCCTTGCAGTATCGATGGTCGGCATATTTGGCGAAGGCCATACCCATGGAAGAGCAGTATCTAGGAAGTCCATGTAACGGCGCCATCCATCCATTGGTATCACATAAAGTTCGATATCAAGCCCTTGCTCACTGGCAAAAAACCTTGAAAGTTCTCCGATTGTCATGCCGTGGCGCATCGGGATACTGGAAAGCCCGACAAAGGAGTGCAATTGCCCATTCAGTAGATTGCCTTCGATTATATCACCGCCTATGGGATTGGGTCGGTCAAGTACAGCCACCCCGACACCGGCCTTGGCACAGGACTCCATGGCAAGATACAGGGTCCAGATAAAGGTATAGACACGGCAACCCACATCCTGCACATCCACAAGCATAAGATCAATATCTGAAAGCTGTTCGGGGTTTGGTTCCCTGGTCTCGCCATAGAGGCTATAGACAGGGATTCCAAGGTCACGGTCTACCCCGTGGGGGGATTCTACCATGTTGTCCTGTTTCTCGGCAAAAAGACCGTGTTGGGGACTGAAAAGGGCCTTGAGCTGGCCGGGAAACCGGTCATTTATAAGGCCTTTTGCATGGCGAAGGGATGCATCAACCGATGCCTGGTTACAGAGGAGTCCGAGCCTGCGCCCAATTATCCAATTTGGTGGCTCTTCTAAAAGGCACTCAAGGCCTGTCCTGACACGTACCAATAATTGAACTCACATTAAAAGATATTGTCACCAGGTCATGCGGATCTGAATATCGCGCTTATTTAGATATTCCTTGATCTCTCTCATCTTATATGTGCCATAATGGGTCATTGAGGCTATAAGTGCAGCATCCGCCTTGCCGATTTTTAGGACCTGGTAAAGGTGTTCAGGGTGGCCGGCGCCACCTGATGCTATGACAGGTATGCCTACAGCCTCTGAAATCATCCTTGTGAGGTTGAGCTCATAGCCCTCCTGGGTACCGTCTGCATCTATGGAATTGAGGCATATCTCACCAGCCCCAAGGTTTTCCGCCTCTTTGGCCCACCAAAGGGCGTCAATCCCCATGTAAGTGCGCCCGCCCTGGATGACGATCTCATATCCTGACGAAATCTTGGCAGACTTTTCAACCTTTTTTACATCCATGCCAAGCACTATGCACTGATTTCCAAACGCCTTTGCCCCTTCGTTTATAAGACCTGGGTTTTTGACGGCTGCGGAGTTGACGCTCACCTTTTCCGCCCCTGCGAGTAGCACCTCCCGCATGTCATCAACCGACCTTATCCCGCCGCCAACAGAGAAAGGAATGAATATCTCCTCTGCCACCCGGCGCACCACATCTATCATTATGGGACGGTGCTCGCTCGAGGCTGTTATGTCATAAAAAACAAGCTCGTCCGCCCCTTCCTCATAGTAAAACCTGGCCATTGCCACAGGGTCGCCGATATCCACATTGTCCTTGAACTTTATGCCCTTTGTGGTCTTGCCGTCTCTTACGTCCAGACAAGGTATGATCCTCTTGCTCAACATCACGGCCTCCAGAGGCAAAAGTTGGACAATATCTTTAGGCCGGGCTGACCGCTCTTTTCTGGATGAAACTGTACGGCCACCAGGTTTTCCTTTGCCACGGCGGATGAAAACTCAATGCCGTATGTTGTCTTGCCGACGCCCAGGCCTTCGTCATTGGGCTCAGGATAAAACGAGTGCACAAAATAATACTGGAGGTTATCGGGCAAGCTTGCAAATACAGGGTGTTCGCGAACCCATCTGACATTATTCCATCCCATGTGAGGTATCTTGAGTCGCATTCCGTTTTCATATAAAAGGTCTGGAAAACGCTTCACAGAGCCTGGTAAGAGTCCCAGGCAATCGGCATCGTCCTCCTCGCTGTGTTCGAATATTATCTGCGTTCCAAGGCATATCCCCAAGATGGGCTTGGCAGCCCTGTACGCCTCATTGAGCATCCGATCCAGACCAAGATCTGCAAGGTTTGTCATAGCCTTGCCAGCAGCCCCAACACCGGGGAATATGATGTGATCGGAGGCCATAATATCTTTTCTGTCATTTGTTATCTTGCATGAAAAACCAAGATAGTTAACGGCCCTTGCAACACTTGTGAGATTCCCTGCCTTGTAATCTATGATTGCTATCATGAAGGTCAATTAAACACGTAGAGACCCCTAGTTCAAGGCCCAATTTGTCCTGTAACGCCCGCCAATCAAGTCAAATTTGATGATTTATACCTGAATCCCCGGGCGCCTCATTCCGTAAACACCCAGCCGCTGGCCTTATCCAATAAAATAGAAACATTGGCGCATGCCTCATAGATTCAAATTATAGTATATTATAATATAGTGAAGAAAAATGGTCGCATCGCGTATAACAATTTCGCATATTGGGTGACTAAAATGACAAGCAAGAAAAGCTGTTGGCAGACAAAAGAGTTGGCCACCGGTTTCCTCGAAGGCGTCCGTGGAGCTATTCCGGCGGCCGGCCTCCAACTAGAAGTGCTTGAGCATATTATACGCTCATGGCATCCAAACCCCGCACACATCCTTGATCTTGGATGCGGCGACGGAGCGCTTGGCCGGTTCCTTCTCGACAAGTTTCCAAAAACCCATGTGGTCTTTACTGATTTTTCAGATCCAATGCTCGATGCAACAGAAAAGCGGCTCAAAGGCAACCTGCGGGCTACAATCATAAAAACAGATTTTTCATCAAAGGCGTGGTTGAATGATATTGACAAATGGCCCATCGATATTGCGGTATCCGGCTTCGCTATTCATCATTTGCCTGATCAGCGAAAGAAAGAGCTATATAATGAAGTATTTAACATGATAAAAAATGGCGGCGTATTTCTCAATTTGGAGCATGTTGCGTCAGAAACGCCGGGTGTTGAGGCCATTTTTGACAGCTATTTCATTGATAGCCTCCATATGTTTCATAAAATCAAAGACCCGGCCAAATCAAGGGAAGAAATAGCGCTGACCTATTACAACCGCCCCGACAAAGACGAAAACATACTCGCTCAGGTGGAGAAGCAATGTGGATGGCTGAGGGACATTGGCTTCACTGACGTTGACTGTTTTTTTAAAATTTTTGCCCTAGCCATTTTTGGCGGAAGAAAAACCTCTGGCGGTTAATTTTTATATAAGCCGTTAATTGTTCTGAAGGGTGTCTATATCCTCATGGCTGGATAGCACCTCGCAGAGTATGGCCCCTTTCTGCGGGATTATGATAAGTCTGTCCCCACGCTTGACACTATCCGAATCTCTTATGAGCCTTTTTTTGTCGCCTGTGTAAACTATGCTGTAACCCCTCGACAAAATAGCAAGCGGGCTTACCGCCTCAAGCCGTCCGGCCAGTCCTGACAGCGCCGCTTTCCTCCGCTCCATTTGAAGATTTACCGCCTTTGCGCATCTGGCCAAGACGGCGTCAAGCCTTATCCGCCACTCTGCAAGTCTTTTTTTTGGATCTTTCATGCGATAAGTTAGTATTTGGAGCCTCTTGCTGGCTATTTCAAGCCGGTGTCCGGTAAAATGCGCAAGGCCGTCCATTAGTCCATTAAGCCTCTTTAAAAGTTCATTTCTGGATGGGAAGATCGCTTGGGCCGCAGCCGTAGGGGTGGCCGCCCGGTAGTCGGCGACTAAATCCGATATGGTAAAATCAACTTCATGCCCCACGGCGGATACGACAGGCACGGGGGAATTAAATATCTGCCATGCCAACTCCTCACTGTTAAATGCCCACAGGTCCTCTATTGAGCCGCCGCCCCTTGTGAGGAGAATCACATCGCCATCCCCCGCCAGACGAGATACAGTCTTCATGGCTGCGATTATCTCGCCTTCGGCACCCTCTCCCTGCACCCTTGCCGGGCATAGGATGATCCGCGCCCCTGGCAAACGACCCCTGGCAGTGCGTATAAAATCGTGTATCGCGGCACCCGTTGGCGATGTGATGGCAAATACCCTGTCAGGCACGACAGGCAGCGGCCTCTTGTGCTCCTCGGCAAAAAGACCCTTTTCAGCAAGCCTGACCTTAATGGCCTCCAGGGCCAGCATCAAGGCCCCCTCACCTTTCTTTTCGACTGCCTCAACGACAAGTTGAAGATCCCCCCTGGCCGGATAGACATTAAGCCTTGCAAGACATATAATGTGCTGGCCGTCTTCAACGACAAAAGGGATGGATGCAGCCTGTGATCTAAAGATAACGGCCTTGATCTGGACGTCACTATCCTTAAGGGTAAAATAGATATGGCCCGATGAGGCTATCTTTAGGTTGGAAATCTCGCCCTCGACCCAGATATAATTAAAGGTCTCATCCAATATCGAATCTATCTCGGCAAGAAGCCTCGGAATTCTCCACACCTGCCTGACGGCTCCGCTGCTGCCAGTATCTGCACATTTGAGGGCGGAGGATGGAAAAAGCGATCTTAAAAGGTCTTCAGACATAGCATAAGCCAATGGGAATCAACCGAAAGTAATCGCACAAAAAATCTACACAACAACAAGCCCCTGAGGACTTACGGTAAGACGCTCGGCGCCTTTATCCGTAATCAAATAGGTATCTTCTATGCCTATCAACCCGTAAGACCCAAATATAAGTTTAGGCTCAACAGCTACAACCATGCCTTGTGATAAAATCATATTATTATCTCTGGAAATAAAGGGGTACTCATCTATCTCGATACCAAGACCATGTCCGACGAAAACGACCCGATTCCGGCCAGTACCCATAAAATTTTGACCATACCCAAGGGCATCCATCCTGTCCAATGCCCACTCGTATATCGAAGAACATGCAGCACCCGGAACGAGCCTCTCCTCGATTCCATAGTGGACCTCAAGAACCGCATCATAGGCATCAAGCAGCCTTGAAGGCAGCCCGTTTATGCAAAAAAGTCTTGTTTGATCGCAAAGATAGCCGTTTATTGACCCCCCTACGTCAACACTTACCGGTTCATGCGGCCTGATCGTTCTCCACCCTGCGCCCTGGCCATAGGCAGGCGAGGTTCCGGCACCTCCGCCTGGCGTATTGGTCCAAGACGGCATGGCGCCTTCAGGGCCTGAAAGGATCTGTCCTATTCCGCATTCCTGATTCCAGCCCCTCATCCGGATATAGCCCGGATGGCCGAGTCTCCTCATGACAGCCTCGATCTGGGCCGCCAATTCAAGCTCTCCAATATCAGAACGGAGCATGCCTGGCACAAGGGCCGTAACGGTCGCGGCCTGGTTGCACGCGCCCTTGATCCTTTCTATCTCCCATGGAGATTTTATCGCCCTGGTAATACGGATTGCATGGGTTGCATCCAAAAATTTTGCGCTTGGCCAGAGTTTTTGAGAGTAGTACAGGTAAAGACTGGCAGGGAGGCAGTCAAGCTCAAGTCCTATGGTTTCAGGGTCCCCAAGGCCTTTCGCTTTAAGTATCCCCTTAAGACTGCTCAGGCCTGGCAACGGCTCTATATATTTCCTGCCAAGCGCAGCCTCTTCCACGGCGCGCTCAAACGCCCTCCAGACAAGGAAAAGCGGCTCTCCCTGCGCGGGAATGAACAAGTGCCCGTCTTGCACTGTACCGGTAAAATAGTAAAGATCGGCGTTCTGTCTCAAAAGGGCAAGCTCTATCCCGAGCTCCTTAAGATACCCCTGAAACCGTCCTATCCGATCAAAAATTTCGGATGCCGGTGTTTTTGTTTGTTGCAACAACCGATGCACCATTCCAGCCCAATTTTTCGGCCACGCTGAGTACTGTATCTGCATATGGCCGGCTGTAATTGTATTTTAAGATGACCTGCTCCTCAGTCTCACGGTCAATCCCGGGCGCCCAGCCGTAGCTTCTAAGATAGTTTGCCATGCTTGCGATGGCATCCGGCCTTGAGAAAAGGTCAACTCTGCCGTCTCCATCTTGATCGACCCCAAAGAATATGGCGTTTGATGGCATAAATTGGCAGATACCTATGGCCCCAAAGATCGACCCCCTGATGTTCAAGGGGTCCATGCCGTTTTGTTGGGCGTAATCCAAAAGTGAATGGAGCTCCTGATAGGCCCATTCAGATTTCTTTTTCATTCTTGCGGCCATTTCTTCCATCTCGTCAGATCCAAGACCATATGGAAGCCACTGATCAATCTCTTTGATGTTGGACGCAAGGGCCATGCTGGCCAAGACATTGAAGGCAAGGGCGCCTCCCGTATTCCGCCCGAGATCGGTTTCAATAAGCAGTATGGCGACATATATCTCTTTGGGGACGCCGTATTCTCTTTCGATCTGGTTTAATAATTGTTTATTTTCCTCAAGGAATCTATCGGCGCGCTCTATTCTATCCGGCATTAAAAATTTGCCGTAATCAAGTTTTAACTCGTTATGCGTGAGTTTTCTGGGCATGACCCTCGGATCGAATCTTACCTCGGGTCTGGCGAAGAGCTGTATTATTTTTGTTTTGTTCTCGCCGTCTTCGATGAGGCGGTTTATTATTGGTGACCAATTTACCGTTTTGTTGGCCTCTAAAGATGGATGCGGAAGACATATTGCAAATAAGATGGATACGGATATGAATAATAATGCCTTCGAGTGATTAACCAAGCCAGCCATCGGGGGGGCCCTGCACCTTACGTTGCTCCACCATGAGCACCTGCCTGGTTTTGTCGTGTGTTAAAAAGGCCATCCATTTTGCGGACTGCGCCTCAAATAGTCTCAGCTTAGCGCCTGCAAGCATGGATTTAGGCCTGAATTTCAGGCTGAACGGATTTTTAAAGACGCCGTTTTCAGATATGCGATAGTCAAGATGCGGGCCGGTTGACATGCCGCTTACCCCTACATACCCTATGATCTGTTTTTGTTTGACTCTCGCTCCAACCTTAACGCCGTACCCAAATCTGGAAAGATGGGCATACTGGGTCTCAAGCCCGCCAGAATGTTGAAGCAAGACCGTCTTCCCAAAACCGTTTTCCCATCCCGCGAATTTTACCCTGCCGTCCGCGGCGGCCATGACAGGGGTACCTATCGGAGCAGCAAGATCCACTCCAAGGTGCGGACGCTCAACCCCCAAGATTGGGTCCAGTCTGTTACGGGTAAATCTTGATGTGACCCTGAATACAGGAAGCGGAGATCTTAGAAAGGCCGTGCCTAATTCACTGCCCTTCTGATCAAAATACTTTCCTCCGCTGGAATCATTCGTTCTAAAAAAGAAGGCCTCAAGATTTTTTGACGCCCCTTCATATCTAGCGGCCAGTATCCGCCCATATCCTATAAATACACCATGTTTATAGTATTTTTCAACAATCAAATTAAACCTGTCCCCGGGCATTGACTCTGTATTAAAATCAAGCTGTGAAGCAAATATATCGGCAAAGGCTATAGCGAGCCTCGGCTCCTCCCCAATCCTGGAAAAGGCGGAGAACAAAGAGTCGTTTATCACGCCATCAAGCCTCACCACGCGACGCTCCAAAGTCACATAGTCTTTATAGACCTTGTATCCCCCGTCCCTGCCTGCCTCAACAGTGTAAGATTCAAACGGCCCGCGATCATATGTGCATTTTATGAGACGCCCCGCATAGTCCATGGACATGGAAAGGATGTCTCCTGGTTGCAATTTTCTGAAATTTACAAGTTTTGAAAGTTTTTTTGTTATATGCTCGGCAAGCTCGTCGCCAATATCTCTCTTTGCAAACACCCTACTGATAAGAGATTGAAAACTATCGCCTTCCTTTAGTGTTTCGGTCAAGGTTTCCGTGGTATATGTATGACCGATCTTATCAAGCCTGGCCGAGAGGGAATCTGTCTGGATAACGTCAGACGATGCCGCCTGACCGCTAGAAATAAAATTTGATCTCGATAAGACGTCCTTTTTATAAAAGGATGAGACGGAAAACCAAGACAAACATACAAACAAGGCAAATACAATCAGAAATTTCAGCCCCGGTTTCATCATAAAGCAAATCCTTTATAAGAAGTTATAAGTAAAATTACTCATCTGCCGGCAGCCGGACCATTGCAGGCCCAACCAATTAACAAAAACGGGGAAAAACAGACCACTGATTTATTTTTAACATACCAACGGCCCCAAGGCAACCTTTGCCGCCTCCTGGAGTCCGGCCCGTTCTTCAAAGGCTTTTAAGGAAATTTCTTTTTCTCCTCATCTTGTACAGCCTTCTTTTTCTTTAACTCTTCAAGATTATTGATCTTTTGGCCAGGCAAGACAACATTTGGCTTGACGACGGGCACAGGAATTGTCTTAGGCTCTGGTGGTCTTTCAAGGCCACGCGGCGTCTCGCGGACAGCGGCAGGAGGGGCGGCCCCTGGCGCTGTCCGTTCTGGCTGGGGAGCGCCGAAATGTCCGAATCGCGGCTGCTGCATCCCTTCCCTGGGCCTAGGCATCACAGGAAGAAAATCCGGTTTGGGCGTTAAAGGTCCTTCAATGTTTTGCGGCGAGCGAGGCTGAACCGGCTGCTGCGCTCCATGAAAGTAAGGCCGGACAGGCGGCTGAATCTTGCCCTGAGGTGCAGGCACGGAAGGAACGGGCGGCTGCGGCGCCATATGAAAATCAGTGGGAGCGTTGGGCCTGGTCTCTTGGTGTCCAGGCAGCACTCCTGGCACAGGAGGCCTTTCAGTACTGTGTGGAGGCTCAAACAGTTCCTGCTTCGACCCTTCTCGAGGGCCCTGGAAAATATGAGGCTTCCGGACAGGCGGCTGAATCTTGCCCTGAGGTGCGGGCACGGAAGGAACGGGCGGCACTGATGCGGCATTGGGCCCGCCTGGTCTATTTTGTTTCATGACACCCGTAATTCCCTGGGATGGACGCTCGTTCAGCGGCCTTATAAGCTTGACATTCAATAAAGGTGAACGCATCTGCGCAGGTCCTGTCTTATTGGGTTGATATTGCCATGGAAGTCTAGGCAGGGACGGCAGGCGGGTTGCAATAACGGGCCTTGAGGCTATTTCTTTTGGCGGTTTAATGCCATGCGAAGCGCCAGCCACAAGACTCTCTGGAACCGGTCTTACCGGCAAGACCCCATGCACAGGCGCAAAATGATCATTTCGCATTTTTCCCGCCGCAGGTACCGGGTGGAGGCCTCCTCTGCCAAACTGCGCCGCTGGCACGGTTACGAAGCCATTAGACACCCTGGTATTCTGATATACCGTAATGTTTGTAACGTTCACCACAGTATTGTGATTTATTACAACATTGTTGACTACCCGCGGTCCACCCCAGCCAGCCCACGACGGCACACCTGCGAAGCCACGCCTTCCCCACCACGGAATCACCGGCTCGCCCCAGCCAAGAGGCGTCCAGCCTATCGAAAGACCTCTACTAAAGAAAACGACCAAGGCGGGGGCATACACCGGGACGGCCACCGGAGGCCCAGGCGCCCACCCCCAAAAGCCGTTTATGTGTACCCACCGGCCATAATGAAAAGGCGCCCACCCCCAAGGTTCGTTATCAATCCACGTCCACCCATAGCAGCGGTCCCAAACCCATGAGCCTTCAGTGTAAGGCGCCCATCTCGGAGAAAGCCCCTCGGGAATCCAGACGTATCCATATTCAGGCACGTCACGCCAGTAACCGTAACGGTCCAGTGATTCGGCGCCGTATATGCCAGACGGAACATAGGACGGTCTTGCAGAATTTATTATTGCGTCGGTCCTCGCATAGTTCCACCTGTCCCAGGCATCTAGCGAAGGTGCTGCATATACATCAATTGCAGATGCCTCGCCAGGGGCGATGACTTCTTCATTCGCCAATATCTCCTGGGCCTCACCGCCGGCATTAATGTCAACCCTTGCCCTGCCCCCCCTTCTTGCGATGAAATATGTCTTGTTGTCATATATATTCAGGCGGTAATAACCTGGATGCTGAATCGTGAAGACAGCATTCGGGGTGTCCACCTCGACAGTGTAGGCGGGCGGCAACTCACGGATGTCCACAGAGGCTTGGCCGGCCTTCATTTGGACCTGCAAATAGTCCGGCTCTTCATCAAGAATACCTAGCGATGTCATTTCACCAGCCCTGATAAAGGCTCGGTTGCCTAACTGAAGTTCAAGGTTTGCATTTGCATCCGTATAGAGCATATAGCCAGGGGAGACCGGCGTATTTAACCGGGCATCCACCCAATCCGGCGCGCCAGGCTGCCAAGAAGACACGGGGCCTTCGAGAAAACTCAGCCGCAGCGGCGTGGTCTGGAAATTATCACCGGCAAATGCAAAACCGGCACAAATGGTCAATAGCGATACAATAATTACAATAAGTTTATGGTGATGCATATGCGGCTCCCGTCTGCAAAAAGATAATACAGCTTCGCTGCTTGTTGAACCAGATATCTGGCTTGCAATATATATTATCATATGGCCGCGCAAAACCATTAACATTTGAGGCTATCCTGACGATAAAACTTTACCCATATTTTTCTGGACCTCGGGCCATCGAATTCGCAGAAAAATATCTTTTGCCATGCTCCAAGACAAATAGCGGCGTTCTCCACCATGACTGTCACGCTGGAGCCGATCAAAGAGGCCTTAACGTGTGCAGGAGAATTGCCTTCAAGATGCCGATAATCAAAGCCCCGTGGCACTATTTTATTTAATACGGCCATAATGTCTCTTTGAACCGAAGGGTCAGCTCCTTCATTTATTGTCACACCAGCGGTAGTGTGCGGCACATAAATAAAAAGCAACCCGTTATTAAGCGCGTTTTCTCTTATAAGAGCGCCAATTTGATTTGTAATATCAATAAATTCCGTTTCGTCAGCGGTTTTAATTGATATGCTTTTCACTTTTAATTCTCCTTATTTTGGATAACTGATCACACTGCAAAAAGCTCGAATCTGATCCCGCTCAAGAGGCCAGGGATGCAAGGCGCGAAATTTTTCAGGAATGAGACGTAGTTATCGTACGCCGCAGTAACTGAAAAATTGAAGCAACACCGCAGATCTGGTTCTTTCAGCGTGGTCATAAATAGAATAAGACTCCTTGCATAACTTACAGTCAAGGCAGAAAGTAAACCAGCACAAATTTAAATAGCCACATCATAAGAGACATATACACATAGACGATATTGCCACAGCGGTTTTTTGCCGGTAAATTTTCCCTTCAAAGGAGAAAGACTGTCCAAAAGTGACTCTATTTTAAAAATTTCCGGTGTGCAAATAAACCCATCCCGCATAGGTTTAGAAAGGACGTCTTGAGAGAGTCTAAAGAAAAAGCCAGGTCCCTGCATCCGTTTCCGCTAGTTGCCGTCCTCGGGCCAACCGCAGTAGGCAAGACCGCCCTATCAATCCGTCTCGCCTCTGAGCTAAGGGCCGAGATAGTAAATTTCGACTCTGTTCAAGTCTATAGAGGCCTTGATATAGGCTCCGCAAAGCCAACAAAAAAAGAACTTGCAAGGGTTCCGCACCACCTCATTGACATACTTCAGCCCGATGAGCCGTTCAATGCCGCCGCCTTCTCGGCAAAGGCCCGTGCGGCTATCAAGTCGATAACTCAGAGGGGCAGAACGGTCATTTTGACTGGCGGCACAAATCTCTACCTAAGGGCGCTTCTCGAAGGCCTTGCGCCATGTCCAGGAGAGGACCACGCCTTGAGGACAAGACTTAAAGAGATCGCAAAAGAATTCGGCACGGATGTATTGCATGCTTTTCTCTCTGGAATCGACACAAAAAGCGCATCCCGCATCCATCCGAATGACACCTTACGTATAATCAGGGCCATAGAGGTATATATAAAGACAGGCAAGACCCTTTCTTTGTGGCATGAAAGGCATCAAAATGAAATGGTTCTCAGTCACTGCATCAAGATAGGGCTTATGCGCCCTATAAATGAATTGTATGAAAGGATAGATAGGCGCGTGGATGAGATGATCAAGGACGGACTCATTGAAGAGGTGCGCTCGCTTATAAAAAAGGGTTATAGTCCGGACATTAAACCCTTGCAGACGCTGGGATACCGTCATATGATCCGTTTTCTTGCTGGCGCGTCCGCTTTTACAGAAACAGTCGTACAATTAAAACGGGATCATAGACATTATGCGAGACGTCAGCTAATTTGGTTGCGCAATAAGCCTGACATAAAGTGGTTTAACCCCGATGGACTTGCCAGGCTTAGAAGGATATGGCCTCATATTTTAGGAGCAAAAGGCAATTGAATCTTCCGAATCTCTTTACCCTCATAAGGATTATCATAACCCCTCTCTTGATAATTCTTCTTATAAACGGGAGATTTATGGATGCGCTGATCGCGTTTACATGCGCCGGCATAACCGATGCCCTCGATGGATTAATAGCCAGGATACTGGGGCAGAAAACCAGGATAGGCGCCATACTGGACCCAATAGCGGATAAACTACTGCTTACATCCTCCTATGTAACCCTTGCGGTAATCGGACAGCTGCCAAACTGGCTCGCCATAGTGGTGATAAGCAGGGATGTCATTATTGTTCTTGGTGTCCTGATACTGTTTCTTGTGCAGACAGAATTTGAAATAAGGCCGACGATCCTGGGCAAACTCACAACACTTTTTCAACTTGGCGCCATCTTCATGATACTTCTGACAAAAGAGTTGGGCGTTATCAACCAGTTTATCTATCCGCTAATCCTTGTGACCGCCACACTTACCATTTCATCCGGAGCGCACTATATGTTTTTGGGAGTGGGTATTCTTGGCAAGCTGGATAATGGACAAAAACACCAACCACTAAAGCGATAATGTCCGCCAAAGGCTTTTAAATCTATCCGACCGCCCCACAATATCCCTCTTCATCTCTTGAAAGGCGTTGTCATCAATAGCTAGCCGTTCCAATATCTTGATGTCTATCTCTTTTTCGGGCTTGTTTATGACTGCCGCACCAAGATGATGTGCAAGATGGTCGGCCAGCGACAATCTGATAAGGTAATCAGGCGGCCCGATTTCAATGAATGGATCATGATGCCTGAGGGCCGCTATCTGGAACGGCTCAGGAAGTCTCCATTTTTCCAATAATTTCGCCCCCCATAGTTGATGATCGACACCCCAGAGCCTTTCAGCCTCTTGCCTGGTTACATCTTCTTCCTCTACGAGTTTCATCATCACTCTTGGCGCCTGTGTCATCAAGACAAGCCAGCCTATGTCATGCAAGAGGCCAAGGGTGTAAAGATCGGGATCATCCTCGCCAAATGGCGCAAGGTCTTGTGCGATAACGGCAGTAGCAAGAAGATGTCTCCAAAGGGATGCGGCATAAGGACGCACCTCGTTGGATACGGTCAGAAAACGCTCGGCCATAATGGCGCTTAACGCTATTTTTGTTATTTCATTGATGCCCAATATGACTGTCGCATGTTTTATAGAGGTTACCTCTATGCCTGAAGAATAAAATATACTGTTGGCAACCCTTAGAACTCTGATAGACAATGTAGGATCCTTGGATATGATGTCGGCAAGATCGGATATCTTTCCCATGTCATCACTTAAGACCGCAAACAACTGGTGTGCGACCGAAGGAAGAGTTGGGAGCTCGTCGCTTGCCCAGTCTATAGCTAAGATATGCCCGCTTGATATCCCCATTCTCTTAGGCCAACCCTTCGAATATGGTATTATATTTATAAGTTACATAATATAAATAGTGGATTAGGCTAGAATATGAACGAGATAGAATATAACGAAGGTGGAAATGATGAAAAGTATAAGGGCTACCATTATATCCAAAAGTATTGACGGGCTAAATCTGTCTTCATCTATCTGACGGTTGATCTGATGATGCCTGATAACGGCGAACACCCCCAGAAGTCCTCCAATGGCGATGGTTCCTGCCCCAAGATATAGCGGTATATCAGACTGAAAACTTGCGGCCGCGGGGTGGGTTTCGGAAAGAAGCCTCGTCAGAAGAGATAACTTAGCGACCAGAAAACCAAATGCCATTATGGCTATGGCAGTCCTTATCCATGCAAGAAATGTCCGCTCATTGGCAAGATGTGTCCTTCTTGGAGCCCTTATTTTTTGCTCCTCAATCATATTTGACCCTATCTGCTGAAAAGAAGCTCGTTGCCAGTTATTAGGTCATCAACCACTGATGGATCAGCAAGCGTGGAGGTGTCGCCCAGATTGGAGGTGTCGCCTTCAGCTATTTTCCTTAATATTCTGCGCATAATCTTGCCGCTTCTGGTCTTCGGAAGGCCTTGGGCGAACTGTATTATATCAGGGGATGCAATCGGCCCTATTTCTTTCCTGACGTGATTGCGCAGTTCTTTTCTGAGCTCCTCGCTCTCATTCATCCCCATCTTTAACGTTACATAGGCGTAGATAGCCTGGCCCTTTATGTCATGTGGCATGCCAACCACCGCAGCCTCAGCTACGGACGGATGCGCAACAAGCGCTGACTCGATCTCGGCGGTCCCGAGTCTATGGCCAGACACATTAATTACATCATCAATGCGCCCCATGATCCAATAGTACCCGTCCCTATCACGCCTTGCCCCGTCTCCCGACTCGTACATCCCTGGAAAACGCTCAAAGTACTGGGACTTGAATTTGGCCGGATCCCCAAAGACGCCGCGAAGCATTCCGGGCCAAGGCCGTTTTATGACAAGATGGCCTCCTTCATTTATAGACGCCCGGCTGCCGTCACCCCTCAAGACATCGGCCTCTACGCCTGGAAGCGGCAATGTTGCAGACCCTGGCTTCAATGGAACCGCATAAGGCACAGGCGAAATCATGTGCCCGCCACTCTCAGTCTGCCACCACGTATCAACAATAGGCAGTTCACCTCTTCCTATATTCTCATGATACCACATCCACACCTCTGGGTTTATGGGCTCACCCACTGTCCCCAACAGTCTCAGAGTCGAAAGATCATGCCGTTTTGTCCACTCCACCCCCTCTCTCATCAGGGCGCGGATTACGGTAGGGGCGGTATAAAATATATTCACCTTAAATTTCTCGATAAGACTCCAGAAACGGTCAGGGCTCGGCCAACTAGGGACCCCTTCAAACATAAGCGATGTCCCGCCAAGGGCCAGCGGGCCATAGACGATATAGGAGTGACCTGTGATCCAGCCTATATCGGCGGTGCACCATAACACGTCATCATCCTTAAGATCAAATACCAATTGGGTTGTATGAGCCACATAGGTAAGATAACCCCCTGTGGTATGAATTACGCCTTTTGGTTTTCCAGTGCTGCCGCTCGTATATAAAATGAAGAGCATATCTTCGGCGTCCATCCGGACCGGGTCGCACCGGTCACTGATATCGTCTTTGGCCATTTCATCGTGCCACCAGGAGTCGCGCCCTTCTTTCATGGCTATATTGTTGCCGGCCCTTTTCACCACGATGCAATGCTCAATCATAGGACAGCATTGGTTAAGGGCCTCATCAACATTCACTTTCAGGGGTATTGTCTTGCCGGCCCTTAGAACAGCATCAGCCGTTATGAGTATCTTCGCCTGGCAATCATGCACACGGTTCATAAGGCTGCGGGCGCTGAATCCAGCAAATACGACACTGTGGACGGCGCCGATGCGCGTGCATGCAAACATGGCGATGACCAGCTCTGGGACCATGGGCAGATAGATGGCCACCCTGTCCCCTTTTTCTATCCCCATCTTTTTAAGCACATTTGCAAACCGGCACACCTGTCTGTGCAGCATCTGGTATGTATAAACCTTTACGTCGTCCTCAGGTTCACCCTGCCAAATAAGGGCGGCCTTATTGCGCCTGCCATTTACAAGATGGCGGTCCAGACAATTATATGAGACATTTAACCGTCCACCCATAAACCATTTTATTTCGGGCTTAAAAAAGTCGTATTTTAAAACAGTGTGCCATTTGCGGTCCCATGTTATTAGTTCATCGGCCCTTTCGGCCCAGAATCCATCAGAATCTTTAATGGAGCGCCTATAAATGGCCATGTATTCCTTCATGCTTTTTATGTAAGCCTCTTTCTGCATCTTTTTAGACGGCTTAAAAATTCGCCTTTCATGCATGAGACTTTCAATATCTTCGGCTTTTTTGATCATGTCACTTTCCCGTATATTGATTTTTTTTTAAAGACTGGCCGTCAAGGGCCGCGAAAAACAACCTTGATTAAAAGAAACATAATTTTTCTTCAAATCAATGAGCTTGAGATTCAACCCTGACAATTGTATGGACATTGCCTCTTGGATTAAAGTCACATTCTATTTTAAGAAAACGCGGTCTTAACGCATTGAAGAGGTCTGAAAATATTATGTTGGCAGCCTCTTCATGCGAGATATATTTATTCCTGAAACTATTGATATAGAGCTTAAAAGATTTAAGTTCGATTATAAACTGGTCAGGTATATATTGCATCTTTATTGTTGCAAAATCAGGATAACCGGAGCGTGGGCAAAGACAAGTAAATTCGGGCGCCGTTATTTCGATTGTGTAATCCCTCTCTGGGCAAGGATTTGGCCATGTCTCCAAGACAGCCGCCTCAATCTCTTTCTCTCCATATTTCATGGCAACATCCCCCATCAAGACTTATTTCATCGTCTCACATGCGTAAGCGTATGCACTGGCACCAACAGCACTTCTTTGCGAAGACTCGGCAGTTCATCGCGCAATACCTTCTCAGTATCGGGAAACGGGTGCCCGATGGCGATGGCGCTTCCGTTCCTCTTTGCAAGAAGAACAAGGTGTCTCAATTCCTTTTTGATGTCGCTTGGGCTGTGGTCGTCATCAAGAAACACTGATCTTGCGGCCGAAGGAATTCCCATCTCTTGAGCCAAGGCATAGGCAACGGATTTGTTGGTTGTCACGCTGTCAACAAAAAAAAGGCCGCGCCTTTTAATCTCGCCCAACACAATCGACATGGCCTTCTTGTCTGCCGTGAATTTGGATCCCATATGATTGTTAACCCCGCAAGCATCAGGTACTAAACCCAGATCTTTTTTTAACACCGACAAGATGGCCTCCTTGGTCATATTTATCCTGAGCGCGCCTGGACCAGGATTGATATCGGCGTTCAACGGCTCAAGCGGCAGGTGCACCAGGACGTCACGGCCCAGTCTTGCAGCCTTTGCAGCCAACTTTTCAGTATTGGGCGCGCCAGGCAAAAAGGCAAATGAAAGGGGGGCATCTATAGCCAAAAGCTTAGTGTCGAGCCTTTGATTATAACCCATATCATCAATTAAAATGGCCACCTCCGGTCCGGCCTTTTTCAAGGGTTGCGGGGTGACCTTTTTAATGCCGGCAGACGGCTTTACAGGCGGAGCAAGGGGATGAACGGGCTGAGAGGAGGGTTTGACTGGCACCGGCTGCACAGGCGGAGGCGTAACCGGCGGGGTTGATCCTCCAAGTGGAGGGCGTGCATGCTCATAGTGTCTTGGGATAGGAGGTGTTGGTAGAAAATATATAAAAAAAAGCAACCCTGCGATAATTCCGGCGGCTATTGTCCCCCAAAAAAGACCCTTGAATCGTTGTTTGTTTCTTGTTTTTCTAAATATTTTAGGCCGTCTTTTAGCCATAAAAAAATAAAGCCCCCGCTTGGCCTATAGAGTCAGCGCCTCCGGAGGCTTGAATTTTTTGTATATAGTTACTTAGCCGCAGTAGCCACAGCAGTCTTTCCGGAAAGTTGTGAAAATATGGACCATGCCTTTAATATATGCAACGCCTCTTCGATCTGATTATCGTTTTGCTTATTTGTTTCCAGACGTTCCTCGGATCGCTCTATGCCCTCTTCTTCCTTGTTTTTGTTCTTATTGTCAGCCGGACCCGGCAGATGCCCATCCAGGTCCCGCTCCCTCAAAAAGTGAGATGAGGCATTATTTTTTTCATCAGATTTCGTCTGCTGGATATAGGGCACGATTATATCTGGCGTTATCCCTCTAGCCTGTATGGATCTCCCGTTAGGCGTATAGTACTTCGCTGTCGTAAGTCTTACTGCCGATCCATCCTCCATAGGAATTATAGTTTGGACCGAACCCTTACCAAATGTTTGGGTCCCGAGTATTATAGCCCTTTTGTGATCTTGAAGGGCGCCCGCGACTATCTCCGATGCGCTTGCAGTCCCTCCATTTACAAGCACTACAATGGGATATTTGCGAGGATGTTTCTTTGGGCGGGCCTCAAATTTCATTTTTTGGTCACTCATTCTGCCGTCAGTATAGACAATAAGACCACTGTTTATAAATTCGTTCGCCACACTTACCGCCTGATCAAGAAGCCCGCCAGGATCGTTTCTGAGATCGAGTACAAGGCCCTTAAGCCCCTTTTTACCCTCCAGTTCTGCCAGGGCCTTTTCAAAATCTGCGGTGGTATTGTTCTGGAACGTGCTTATTCTTACATATCCGAAGCCATCCTCAAGCTTGCGGTATCTGACGCTTTTAATTGGGATCACATCCCTTGTCATGGTAATACTCTTTGGCTGGCTCCATCCATCGCGGAATATGGTTATTGTGACCTTGCTCCCTTTTTCTCCCCTAAGGAGCTTTACAGCCTCCATAAGCGACATATCTTTGGTGATCTTGTCTCCGATCTTGATTATCTTATCATTAGTTTTTATTCCGGCCTTGTCAGCCGGCGTGCCTTCAATGGGAGAGACAACGGTGATGATCCCGTCCTTCATGCTTATTTCTATGCCTATGCCTGAAAACGTGCCTTTGGTTTCAACCTGGAGCTCTTTGTATTCATCGGGCGTCAGAAACGATGAATGGGGGTCGAGAGAGCTCAACATCCCCTGAATGGCGCCATATATAAGTTTCTGAGGATTGACATCCTCGACATAATTTTTCTGGACGAGATCGAAGACAGTGGCAAACAACTTTAATTGTTCGTAAGTGCCGCCCTCTCTGGCAGAAGCCAGGTAATGCGCTTGATATACGCCGGCGCCTACAAAAAACAGGGAAAATAAGAAAATTACAGACCACTTACGAAGCGCCTTGGGAGACTTGAACATTTTTTAATATACCTCTTTAATATGCATCTCTTAAAATTAAACAATATTAGAATATCTTGAGAAGATAAACAATAGTTTACTTTTTAATATTAAGCCATTTAAAAGGATTTTCCGGCAGCCTGCCGTGTCTTAACTCAAAATATATCCCCTCCCTGATCCATGGCCCACTGCCGGTCAGGCCCACAATGTCTCCCTCGACCACCTTGTCGCCCACTGATTTAAAAAATTTTGCACCCTGGGCCGTCAAACTGTAATAACCGTTGCCATGGTTGATTATCAACACATTTCCATAACCTGGCAGGTTATTGCAATATACTACCGTACCGTCAAAAATGGCCCTTATTTCCGTGCCAAAAGGCGCCTGTATAACAATGCCAGGCACCCGTCTACCCACGTCAGGCCTTCCTGCCGGGCCTTCGACCGGCGGTTGCAATTTCCCTTTTTGGCCGCTGAAAGAGTTAGACTTCGCATGACCAGTCGAATTGACACCTCCGCCTGCCGCATATTCTTTTTGATCAAGGCCGGCGACGACGGCCTGAAGAGATCTCTCAGCTTCTTGAAGCTCACCGAGCATCTTTTCATGTTTACCGGTCTGTCTTTTTACCTCGGCAAGATATGACCGTCTTTCTTTTTTCTGGCCTTCCAAGAGAAGTACCTGTTTCTTGATAGACTGGGATGTATCTTCCAGGGCCTTTTTCTCTTTTTCTATCTCATCTCTCACCTTATAGGATCTTTTCAGCCCATCAAGATAAACCGCCCTTACGCTTTGATCGTTATCCAGTATGAATTTCAAATAATTCTCATTGGATATCATCTCAGGGATCGTCGAGGCCGAGAAAAACACATTGAGTATTCCGGTTGCGCCCACCCTGCTTATGGCGGTTAGCCGGAGTTCCACTCTATGCTTAAAACCTTGTAGGGCATCAAGCTGTCCTTTATATCTTTTCTGGGTGTCAAGAAGCTGAAGCTCCATCTCCGTTTTCTTTTTTTCGATATCATTGAGCGCCTTCCATTGTCTTGCGATTTTCTCGTCATACTTGCTTATCTCGTTGAGCACAGACTGTTTTTCCAGATTTAACTTCAAGACCTTGTTTTTTTGCTTCAACAACTCTTTCTGGACAGATTTAAGCTCGCCGGCAGAATCATCTGGGTTGCCATACGCTGACTGACTGCTTAACTGACTCCTTGCCTGTACTGGAGCCAGAACAGCAAGAGAACAAAAAATAAGAATGACCGGCCAGCGCATCACTGAACGAGGGATTTGCGGATGACAAAGGCCGTCCATACAGCACAAACACAGGCGCTGATGGCGATAATGGAGACAATATGAGGCCAGGGCAGGAAATAAAGACCTATACCTCCCAAGAGTGTAAACTGCGCCACAATATTCTTGATATACAAATAACAGAAGAATACTATTCCGGCAGCCATGGAGGAGCCAACGAGGCCTTGAGAGAAGGCCTGGATAATAAACGGGGTCTGGATAAACATGCGCGTGGCCCCCACCAGATGCAATATCTCTATCTCCTCCTTTCTGGCGTAAAGGGCAAGCCTTATGGTGCTTGAGACGACAAAGGCTGCGGTCAGGAGAAGAAAAAACGCGCTTATGACCACGATGATCCTAAAGACTCTGATAAAGGCCTCGAGCCCGCCTATCCATTCCTGGCCGTATCTCACGCTGTACACCTCGGGCCATTTGTCTATCCGCCCGGCCATTGAGCTTATATTGCCTATGTCTCTAAAGGCCGGAGTTATTTTTAGCTCGAATGACGGCGGCAGAAAATCCGGATCAACCCCTTCGAGGACGTCTTTCTCGTCCTTAAGGAATGTCTTGAGCCTGTTCATGGCATCCTCCGGCGATACATAATTTACGGCCTCTACACCAGGAAGCTTTATGAGCTTCTGATAAATATCAGGGATGCGTCCAGCGGGTACGTCCTTTTTTAGAAATACGACCGGCCCCAGTTCCGCCCCGAATATCTCCGCAACATGCTGGAGATTAAGGTAAATAAAATAAAAAAAGATAAATATCAGGACAGACAGGGCGACGACCGCCGTTGTCATCATCTGTGTCATGAGATTTCTCTTCAGGTCGGAGAAGGCCCTTTTAATGTATGGATTAATCATGGCGAGTTCAATATTCCATCATAAAGCCTTAAGGTGCGCTTGTAACCTCGTTCATATAGCCTTTCATCGTGAGTAGCGCAAATTATAGTGGTGCCTTCGGCGTTAAGCTCCTCCAGAATCGACAGGACTTCTTTGGCCCTCGGCCTGTCGAGATTCCCTGTCGGTTCATCGGCGAGTATTATCTGAGGGCGGTTGGCCACAGCCCTTGCTATGGCCACCCTCTGTCTCTCTCCTTCGGAGAGCTGCGGCGGAAAACGCTTGATTTTATCACCAAGCCCGACTCTCTCAATGATCTGCTTAACTCTCTTTTCAATGTGCCCTCCGGTAAGGCCGGTGACCTCAAGGCTTAGGGCGACATTTTCAAATACGCTGTGCCTTTCAAGCAGTTTAAAATCCTGAAATACCACTCCTATCTTTCTTCTTAAATATGGAAGTTGCGATGGTGTAATGCTGGAAAGGGCCATGCCGTCCAGCCATATCTCTCCGACGGATGGTTTTTCTGCGCAAAAAAGCAGGCGAAGCAGGGTGGTTTTACCTGAACCGCTAGGACCTGTCAGAAAGACGAATTCTCCCTTGGTTATGTGAAGATGAACATCATAAAGGGCCAATGTATCGGGGAGATATCTTTTTGAAACACCCTCCATGTTGATAATTGCAATTTTATTTAAATTTGTCATAAAATATTAATCCGTAAGAATCACAAAACTATTGAAATCAAGTTATATGATATTAGGGTCGATAAATTTTAATATCATAATTTACTGTATGACAATATAAAAAATAATAAAAAATTAATATGATTGGCAACTTGCGGCCAAGTTGAAAATATCCATCCATTAGGAGCGCACCGTCTCTATGGCAAAAATCGACGCTTTCTTTAAATTAATGAATGAACAAGGGGCATCCGATTTACATCTGACCTCCAGCTCCCCCCCTGTTCTCCGCATAAGGGGCGAGCTTCAGCGGGTAAAATACAAAACCCTTGAAAATGATGAACTAAAGGCGATGCTCTATGAGATAACTCCAGAAAACAAGATAAAGGCGTTTGAAGAGATGGGAGATGTGGACTTTGGTTATGAAATCCCAGGCCTTGCCAGATACAGAGTAAACTTTTTTATGCAGAAATATGGGGTTGGCGCTGTATTCCGCGAGATCCCAAACCAAATCATGTCAGCCGATCAACTGGGACTGCCGCCAATAATGACCAAGCTGGCGATGTTGCCAAGGGGGCTCGTGCTTGTAACCGGCCCTACGGGCAGCGGCAAGTCCACCACCCTTGCCGCAATTGTAGATTACGCGAATCAGCATCGCAAAGATCACATAATTACAATAGAAGACCCTATCGAGTTCGTACACGCCAACAAGGGCTGTCTTGTAAATCACAGGGAGGTCGGCACACACACAAGGTCGTTTCATGCCGCGCTTAGGGGCGCGCTTCGTGAAGATCCGGACATAATCCTGGTGGGTGAAATGAGAGACCTCGAGACCATCTCTCTAGCCATAGAAGCGGCCATGACCGGTCACCTGGTCATGGCAACCCTGCATACCATAAGCGCCGCAAAGACCGTAGACAGAGTGATTGAAATATTCCCCGCACACCAGCAACCTCAGGTCAGGGCCACGCTGGCCGATGCCTTGCGGGCAGTGATATCCCAAACGATGTTCAAGAGGATAGACATAAAGGGCAGGTGCGTCGCCTTTGAAATTCTTGTAGCGACTCCGGCGGTGAGAAACCTTATCCGTGAAGGCAAGACATATCAGTTGCCGTCATCAATGCAGACAGGGAAAAAATACGGGATGCAGACCCTGGATGACGCGATCATGGAGCTCTTCCAGGCTGGCAAAATCGACCCTGACGAGGCATACAACAAGTGCGTGGACAAAGCGAGGTTTAAGCCATTCGCAAAAAGCGCCCCATTGGACTTTACAGAGGTGGCATAGACATGCGACGAATTGAACTCGACCTGGTCTTGAACAAGATCCTCTCCACGCATCCGCGCATATCCGATATCAATTTTACCGTCGGCAGGCCTTGCCAAGTGGCCGTGGATGGCAAGTTACGGCCAGCCCTTTTTTCATTGGCCGCAAATGAGCTTACAGCCTTCCATACCGAACAAATAGCCCTTGCCCTTATTGACAACGACAGACGGCTTTTGACGAATTTATTCCGACATGGTTCTTGCGATCTATCCTATAACATCCAAGATGGCCTGAGGTTCCGTGTAAACATATTCTCGCAAAGAGGCGTGCTCAGCATTGTAATGCGCCTTCTGACAAACAGGATACCGTCCATAGACGAACTCGGGCTGCCGGAGTCTTTCAAATCTATGGCAAGGGAAAGAAATGGCATCATCTTATTCACTGGCGCCACAGGGACAGGCAAAACAACCTCGCTTGCAACAATATTAAATGAGATAAACGACAATTTCCCACTGCACATAATAACCCTTGAAGACCCGATAGAATACCTCCACACGCATAAGAACGCCACTTTTAACCAGCGCGAACTGGGGAAGGACTTTGATTCATTTGCAAATGGACTGAGGGCGAGCCTGCGCCAGGCGCCCAACGTGATACTTGTTGGTGAAATCCGTGACAGGGAGACGATTGAAATAGCCTTTAACGCAGCCGAGACGGGACACTTGGTATTCAGCACGCTGCACACCATAAGCGCCGGCCACACGATAAATAGAATACTTGGCATGTTCGATACCGAAGAAGAACGTCAAGTCCGTTTCCGGCTCGCCGACTCCTTAAGATGGGTGGTAGGCCAAAGGCTTCTGCCAAAAGCTGGCGGAGGGCGCATAGCCGTATTCGAGGCCATGCAGAACAATGTAAGGGTCAAGGACTCCATTATAAACGGAGAATCGGAAGGCAAAACCTTTTACGAAATTATTGATGCCGGCCAAGCCTACCAGATGCATACATTTGACCAAGATATTATAAAAATTTTTTCACAAGGGTTTATAGATGAAGACACCGCCATGACATACGCAAGCAACAGGTCCAAGGTCAGGATCGGTATAGACCAGATAAAGAGTAAAAAGGGTGAAAAGACATCGGACATAGAAGGACTCAGGATAGATAAGGATTGGGGTATCTTCAATAAAAAGGAGTAGTCATGGATATCGTATGCCCAGGCTGCGGTCAACGCTACCGTATAGATGACGAGAAGGCCCCGAAGGAGGCCTATTTCAAATGCCAAAAGTGCAATGAAACGATAAGAATTGCGTCTCCGGCCACAACATCACAGCCGGAAAATACCAAAACAGACGATGCGCAGGAAGACAATGAAATACTGCCATCAGACACCATGGCCGCACTAATATATGCCCATGAGCCAACAATGAAAAATAACATAATAGGTCAATTGGACAGACTCGGCTATACGATACGCGAGGCGGACGATATCAGAGGGTTAAGGGAAAGATTAAAATACAATATATATCAGGTCGTAATCGTTGCAGCGGAAGGGACCTTCCAGGGCAAGGAAGAACAAGACTTCTTTAAGGATATCAACTCGCTTTTACCTGACGCAAGAAGACAGACTTTGGTCATATATATCCTGCCAGACGGAAACCGCCTTGACCTTTTGGCGGCTTTTTCATTTGGGGTTGACCTTTTGATCCGGCCAGCGGATATTCCAGGCCTTGATAAAATCATACAAGATGCCCATGCATCGAAAAAGACTACATATAGAATTTTTCAGGAATGCAAGACCAAGGCTGGGGGAGGCCTGTTCTTGGCATCTTAAGTCAAAAAAACCACATCCATAAGTTGTCCAATAAAGCAATAAGGCCGGGCCTTCAGAAAAATCTCAAAAATCAGCTGACCACCAGCGTGTGCCATCAACAAAAAAACAGGAGATGCTTAAAGTTTGGCAAGCATTTGATAAAGGCATCCAAGATATATGTTCGCGACAGCGGACTTGTGCATGCGATTCTCGGCACTGCCGGTTTTAATCAACTGGCAGGGCACCCTATATCGGGGATGAGCTGGGGGGGGATTTGTGATTGAAAATCTTATAATTATACTCCCCAATCACGCCACATGCAGTTACTACAGGACATTTTCAGGGGCGGGGATTGATCTTGTCATAGAATCCCCTGATGGAGCAAGATGGGCGGTTGAAGTCAAAAATACCATCTGCGCCCAACCTGAAAAGGGATTTTATTTTTCACTCAAAGAGTCAAGCCTGAGCGCGCTTCTGTGGTGTATACAGGAAGCAACCGCTATCCTGAGGCCTGATGCAAATGTTCTCTGCATAGGGAATAGATTAAAATCAAGGTGCCCTGCTATCTTACGGCCCGCCTT
>JAJYLJ010000069.1 GCA_021787835.1 Deltaproteobacteria bacterium
TCCTGGACAGTATTATCGGGAAAGACCCTTACGCCCGCGTGGCGTGTGAGACCCTCGTGACGACCGGACTTGCCCTTATCGCAGGCGAGATAACCACGGACTGCTATGTTGATATGCCGCAAGTAGTGCGCGGCACAATCAAAGAGATCGGTTATTCTGACTCCAGTATGGGCTTTGACTGGCAGACATGCTCGGTATTGACCAGCATTGACAAACAGTCTCCTGATATTGCCATGGGTGTTGACAGAAACGGTGAGATAGGTGCCGGCGACCAGGGGCTCATGTTCGGTTATGCCTGCGACGAGACCCCTGATTATATGCCAATGCCCATATGGTACGCCCACCGCCTGGCCCAACGCCTGGCCGAGGTGCGCAAAAACGGCATATTGCCCTTTTTGAGACCTGACGGCAAAACACAGGTCACAATCCAATATGAAAATCATAGGCCCGTTGCAGCGCACTCAATAGTAGTGGCGGCGCAGCACGAACCCCAAGTGAGCCAGAAGGAAATAAAAGAGGCGATCATAGAAGAGGTGGTAAAAAAAATCGTATCCGCCGAACACCTCACACCGAAAACAGAATTTTTCATAAACAGCACGGGCAGATTCGTTGTTGGCGGGCCGCTGGCTGACTGCGGCGTTACAGGCAGGAAGATCATAGTTGACACATATGGCGGCAGGGGGCACCATGGCGGCGGGGCCTTTTCGGGCAAGGACCCGACAAAGGTTGACCGCTCTCCATCCTATATGGCCAGATACGTGGCTAAAAATATAGTGGCAGCCGGACTTGCCGGAGAGTGTGAAGTGCAAGTGGCTTACGCCATCGGGATCCCAAGACCTCTTGCCATAAGCGTGCGCACCTTTAACACGGAAAAGATACCGCAGAACCGTATAGTAGAGCTTATAGAGAAAAATTTCAGCTTTAAGCCGAAAGACGTGATAGACTACCTAGACTTAAGGCGGCCCATATTCAAAAAAACCGCTGCTTACGGTCACTTCGGGAGGATGGAGCCCGAATTCACCTGGGAACGCCTTGATATGGTAGATACCTTGAAGGATCAGGCAGGATTATAACAAACGGCCCAAAAGAATAATTTGCAGGCCGTTTGAAGGATTTGTCCACTGCGCGCAGCGGTTTAAAATATTGACGACGCTGCAGACTAGCATTTTCAACGGCCGTTAGGAGAAAGGTATGGATTATCATATAAAAGACCAGGGGCTTGCCGATGCAGGACGCCTGCGCATAGAGTGGGCAGCCCAGAGCATGCCTGTTCTAAACCAGATACGGGAGCGATTCAAGGCGGAAAGGCCTTTGCAGGGCATAAGACTAGGGGCCTGCCTCCATGTCACCACAGAGACGGCATCCCTCGTCCAGACCCTCAAGGCCGGCGGCGCAGAGGTCTATCTTTGCGCGTCAAACCCGCTTAGCACCCAGGATGACGTAGCCGCATCTCTTGCAAGGCACGACTCCATACCTGTATTCGCCATAAAAGGCGAGGACAATGCAACCTACTACAGCCATCTACGCGCTGTGCTGGACGCAAAACCCGGTGTCACAATGGATGACGGTGCAGACCTCGTCTCCACCCTTCACACCGAACGAAAAGAACTTCTTGAAGGGGTGATAGGCGGCACTGAAGAGACCACCACGGGTGTTATAAGGCTGCGCGCAATGGCCAAGGATGGGGTACTTAAATACCCGATCGTAGCCGTAAACGACGCCAACACAAAACATCTGTTTGACAACCGCTACGGAACGGGCCAATCAACCCTTGACGGCATCATCAGGGCCACCAACAGACTCGTCGCTGGCAGCGTCTTTGTGGTGGTCGGCTACGGCTGGTGCGGCAAAGGCGTTGCCATGCGGGCAAAAGGCCTTGGCGCCAGGGTGATAGTCACTGAGGTTGACCCGCTCAAGGCCCTTGAGGCGGTTATGGACGGCTACGGTGTCATGCCGATGGCAGAGGCCGCCCCGATAGGTGACTTTTTCTGCACGGTTACCGGCGATATACACGTAATAAGAAAGGAACACTTCCTCAATATGAAGGATGGGGCTATAGTCGCAAACTCAGGACACTTTAACGTGGAGCTGGACCTTGAAGCCCTTTCCGGGATTACTGAAAATCAAAGGACAATGAGGCCGTTCGTCGAGGAACATACACTGGTAAACAAAAGGCGTGTCTATGTCCTTGGCGAGGGGAGGCTCATAAATCTCGCATCCGCCGAGGGGCATCCTTCAAGCGTTATGGACATGAGCTTTGCCAACCAGGCCCTGTGCGCCGAATATATCGCAAAAAACGCCAAAAAACTTGGGTGCAGGGTCTATGGCGTGCCGGAGGAGATAGACAGGGAGATAGCGAGGCTGAAGCTTATTAGCATGGGGATCGATATAGACCCGCTTACCGATGAGCAGAAAAAATATCTCGAGTCCTGGGAGATGGGCACTTAAAAGGACTATCGCGCAAGGATGATAAATACCCCCAAGACAGACCCTTGTTATGTTATTTGGCTGGCTCTTGCTTACCGTTTACAGCCACCCGCCTTGCCTTTGAAATTATTTTAAAGACCTCCGCGCCAGATACAGGGTCATCGGGCCTAAAAAGACCATCACGCGTCAATGACATGCAGCCCAGCCCAACCGCTGTATGTATCTGCTCAAAGAGAGGGTCGCAAGGCGCCACATCCCTTATCGAGACCTTTTCCCTTGCCCTGGGGAGATCAAAATAGACAAACAAGGCATAGGCTACATCCCTCCTCTTTATCGGCCTGTCTGGATGGAATTCATATTTCTGGACATCAGGGAACAGCCCTCTATAGACAGCGGTTTCGATAAACTTATAAGCCCCTTCCGTATAATCTATATCCTTAAAATCGCCGTATCTGTGCTGTGTCTCAGGCCTCTTTTTGACGTCGCGCCTGTAATCCGGCGTCTTAAGCGGCAAGTTTAGCATCTTGATAAACATCTCGGCGAACTGGGCCCTTGTTATAATGGTTTTTTTCTCAAGCGCTGAAATATCATTAAATTTGTCAGGATAGAGTATCCTTGCAATCTCATATATGCCTTCAAGGAGTCTCGGCGTGGGTCTGGACACGATTTTTTCGTCAACAATATAGACCCTGCCGTCTCTTACCGCCTTGATTGCCTCAAAACCACCTTCCTCCATAATCTGTCTGACGGTGACATGGTTCATAACACCTTGCTGAGAAAGATAGACGTCGATCTCATCCGCATGAGACAGGATGCGCTCCTTGCCATAGTCGGCTATATTTGTCTGTCCTACGGTCACCGCATCCTTGGCTATGTTTATCCCACCGGCGCTGCCCAAGACAAACATGGCGATTGAAGACGGGGAAAATGTCTTCATCTTACTATGAATCGACTCAAAATAGACATGTTTTCTCTCGGATACAGGGATGCTGCCGACAATAGACGTTATCTTCCCCAGCCCTTCCCTGAACCTTGCGATCATCTTTTCGGCCTGCCCTTCCCTGCCGGTCAGCATCCCAAGCTCACGCCAGTAAGCAAACATATCATCCACGGTATTGGGCTGGAGGGAGACCACCTCTATCCCGGCTTCACGGAGTTTGGAAACCAGCCTGGGATAGGCGCCCTCAATCATGGGTCTTATCAGGACCAGATCCGGCTTGGCGGCCAGAAACCTCTCGGCGTCGTCATGATAACTGAACACTGGTTTTTTCATGGCCTCCGGCGGATATGCTTCATTTTCCGATACCCCTATAATCTCCTTGTCAAGGCCAAGGGAAAAGAGATTCTCGGTATGTGCCGGATACAATGATATAATCCTCTTAAATGGCCTTTTTATGACCACTGTGTGACCCGACTGGTCGATGAAGCTTGTGGTCTTACATAAAGCAGGAGATGCAAGCGCGATCGGGAAAAGACTGATAAAGGCAAGAACGATAATAGCTTTCATCTATTTCCTTCCCCCCTTGAATATCGGCTGTTTTGAATTTGAATAGGCGTCAAAATATATCCTTGAATCCACATTGAAGACCTCTCTTATATTTTCTTCGGTCAGCACTACATCCGTGGCGCCTTCCGAGAATATCCTACCATTCTTCATAAAGATAAGCCTGTCGGAATAGAGTGAGGCAAGACCAAGATCGTGCATTACGGCGATGACGGTCCCATTTTCCAGCCTTACTCTTTCAGAGACAATATTAAGAAGGGCGAGCGTATATTGGATGTCCATGTTTGAAGTGGCCTCATCCAAGACCAGCACAGGGGTCTTTTGCGCAAGCGCCCTCACAAAGGACACCCTTTGCCTTTCTCCGCCGCTCAAGTCCGTTATGCACCTGCCCCTTAATCCATCAATACCCGTTTGGGCCATGATGTGATCCAATATCTGAAGGTCCATGGCGGATGGGGCGCTGAATCTCGGGATGTAAGGATGACGCCCCATTATGACAATCTCCTCGGCGGTGAATTCCAAATAACTATGGGATTCCTGCGGCACAAGCGCGATTTGCCTTGCAAGATCCCTCTTTTTATATCTATTTATGTCATGGCCGAGATATTTAACACTGCCCAGGGCTGGTGATTTGTTGCCTACGAGTATATCAATGAGAGTGGTCTTGCCGCATCCGTTCGGCCCGACAATCGTGTAAAAATTGCCTGCATCAATCTTGAGCGTAACGCCGTCCAGCACGGTTGACCCACCATATGAAAAACATACACCTTCCACATCAAACAACGCATCTTTATACATTTACCACCCGCTTGCCTCTTTTTTTCAAGATGTAACAAAACAGCGGGCCTCCGATAATGGCCGTGATAACGCCTATGGGGACCTCTCTTGGCAGGACAGCCCTGGTTATCGTATCGGCCGAAAGCAGCAATATGGCCCCCGCAAGGCCCGATGCAGGCAGCAATACCTTGTTGTCGGCCCCGGTAAAAAAACGCATGAGGTGCGGGACAACCAGCCCCACAAAGCCTATGATGCCGGACACGGACACACAGACCGCAGCGATAAAAGAGGCTGTAACAAGGAGGATCATCCTCACCCTGTCAGACGAAACACCAAGCGAATGAGCGGCCCTGTCGCCAAGGGATATGATGTTCAGATCGCGTGCAAAAAAGAAGGAAATCAAGAACCCTGCCAGTACGAATATCATCGTAAACGAGACGTCAGCCCATGTCTCAGAGGCAAAACTGCCCATCAACCAAAATATGATGATCGACACCTGTTCATCCGCCACATATTTCAGAAAACTTATCCCCGCCGATAAAATGGCTGCCACGATAACCCCTGAAAGTATCAGGCTGTTTGATGACGCCCTGCCTTCAAAGGAAGATAGATATATCACCGCTATAAGCGTCCCTATTGCGCCAAGGAATGCAAAAAGCTGGATGGAATACGCACCCAAAAACGAAATATTCAGGATAATGGCTACAGAGGCGCCGAAGGCAGCCCCGGCCGATACGCCGAGGGTATAAGGATCGGCCAAGGGGTTTAGGAGTATCCCCTGGAAAATCACCCCTGAGATTGACAGCCCTGCGCCGACAATGGCGGAGGTAAGTATGCGAGGCAGCCTCACCTCCAATATAACATAAGGAAAGATATTATTTACACCCTTAAGGAGATTGCCATCGCCGCTGATCCTGGCCACCATGATCTTCATCACATCAATGGCGCTTATGTTTAAATACCCCATGCCTGTGGAAAATATGATGGCAAGCACAAGCAAAAAGGCCAAAAGTAAAAAATAGGAGACCCTTATCGGTCTTTTATCAAATATTTTATAAAGATATGTCATTATCCCTGGCCGCGTCCATGATATGATTGACATAGATTTTAGCCCACTGTGCATTTTCGCCGAGGCCTTTGATTATGCACTTCACACGGATGCCGGCGGCCTTGAAGGCATTTTTCCAGGAGCCGTCTTCGTCTCCAGCCATGTCGTTATTGGCGTGATCGCCAGCAACCAGCATCAACGGCTTGAGGACGACCTCCTTGACGCCAGACTGCTTCACTGAAGAAAGGACATCGTTAAAAGAAGGAAACCCCTCTACGGTGCCTATGAAAATCTTTGTATCAGGATACATATTCCGCATCACTTGCTGAAATTCGGCATAAACGCCGGTGCTGTAAAACTCATTTCCATGTCCCATATAGACAAGGGCCGCCCTGTTTTTCTTTGCGATTTCCACATCGGCAAGAAGCGCCCTTGCCGCGATCTCCATATCCTTGTGGTAATCGTGGACGACAACGCCGTTTGCACCCAGGGCTGGTCTGCCAACGACCAGCTTCACAAATGGCATGTATTTGGCCTTGATGGTGCCTATGCTGTTAAGGCCCCTGATGTACGAACAAAGGTCGGAATATTCTTCACCGTCATATATAAGGGTTGGCTGGACTATTATGGTCCTGTAGCCCTCATCCTGCAAATCGGCAATGGTTGCAAGCGGGCCTTTTACATAAAGTATCTCTTTTGGTATGTCCTTGTATTCTGCGAGAAATCTTTTATCACCCTGCCGCTTGTGCCAAATATCCCTTATTATGTTTGATGTAAAAGCAATTTTTACCTTTGTTCCCGGAAATGACCCTTGAACCTGTTTCTGTATATCCGTAACGGCCTTCAGGGCCGAGGGATAGCTAGTGCCGAACTCCGCAAGAACGATCGCCTTTTTATTTTCCTGCTCGCCCATCGCAAATGAGGCATGAGCCAGCCCAACCAATAAAAACGCCGCCAATATTGATGCACCAATCTTGCCTGCATTTAACTCTTTCATTTTTATCCTCCTTTAGTCTGTCGTTATCTATCAAAGATATTGGACCCCCCTCCGTTCTTGCCAGCCGCATCCTTCCCATTATAATTTCAATACGTTGCCGTAAGCGACAGGCCTTGGCATGGGTATCTCTTATCTCTGGCGGTCTATATCCTGCCTTGGCGTACAATGGCAGCGCCATTCAACGCCGCCTGTGCTGGATGCCGGGCCACAAGGCCTGTCGCGTCTAACGTCATGCGCCCAAAATAAAAATCCTCGGTCCGAAATAAATCGTACCGAGGATTTCCCTTTTTTATCCCCAAGTTCCCTGTAACCGCACCCATGTCCACGGGGATCGCGGCTTATATATCCAGGCAGGTCTTCTGACTCCCGGATCATCCTACTTGCCGCACCTTCCCATCCACATTACATAATTTTAAGAAAAAGGACAGTGGCTCTTTGTGCGGTTTCGTCCCCGGTTACAGCGGCGGGCCCATCCCTGATTCTAACAGGGTTCCCTATTAAGCCTTTCGGCACCTATCATAAATTATGACCATACCTAACCCGATAAGGCTTGTCAATAAAACAGCCGGTAAAACAGACAAAAAGGCGATTCTCGGTTGGCAGGTCCGCCGCCGCCCCCAGGCCCGACAACATTATTTTACACCACCATACTAAATTGCACAGGCACTTTATCTATTTAATATTTCTCTAATCTTGGCCAGGATATCGGATGGCATGGCTGGTTTGGAGATAAAATCGACATCCGTCTCGAGTATTCCTTTTTTGTGTATTATATCGGCTGTATATCCGCTTGTGAAAAGCACTTTTACGTCAGGCCGCAAACCTTTAATCTCGTCATAGACTTCCTTGCCGTTTTTCTTTGGCATTATGACATCAAGCATGGCCAGATGGACTTGCTCATTATAATCCTTAAACTTGGCAATCGCATCCTCGCCGTCAACGGCCTCGATGACATGATATCCGAATTCTTGGAGCATATCCCTCATAAACCCTCTCACATCCTCGTTATCCTCAGCAAGCAATATGGTCTCCGTGCCGCCCTGTATCGTTAAAGCCTTAGCAGGTTCAGCCTCTTTGGTATTTGACTCGATAAGGGGCAGATATATCCTGAACGTCGCACCACTGCCCGGCTCGCTATAGACAGTTATGTTGCCGTTGTGCTGCTTTACTATGCCATAGACTATCGAAAGCCCGAGCCCTGTGCCCCTGCCGATCTCCTTGGTGGTGAAAAACGGCTCAAATATCTTCTGCATGGTCTTTTGATCCATACCAGCTCCGGTGTCAGTAATGGATATCATGGCATAGCTGCCGGTCTTTTCAAGCTCATGCGCCTTGACATATGCCGCATCCAGTTTGACAACGCCTGTTTCGATGGAAATGAGCCCTCCGCCAGGCATGGCATCGCGCGCATTAGTGCACAAATTCATAAGCACCTGCCCAAGCTGGCCAGGATCAACCATCACGATCAAATCTTCATCTGAGAAAGATGTCTTGAGCTCTATATCTTCACCGATGAGCCTTATTAATAATTTTTCCATCCCTCCTATAAATTCATTCAGCTCCATATGCCTTGGAGCTATCACCTGCTTTCTGCTAAAGGCCAAGAGCTGCTTTGTAAGATTGGCCGATTTCTCGGCCGCGCTGAGTATCTGGTCAACAAAGGGCCTTAACTCGCTGCTGCTATCAAGCCTTCCGGCCAAAAGACTTCCATATCCGCTTATCGCCGTAAGCATGTTGTTGAAGTCATGAGCTATGCCACCAGCAAGCTGCCCTATGGCCTCCATCTTTTGAGACTGGTGAAGCTGGGCCTCAAGCCTCATTTTTTCCTCCTGCATCTCTCGTTCCATTGTCAAATCATGCAGATTCATAAAGATGCTCAATGGCTGCCCTTGCCTGTCACGAACGATCTTCACCGTTATCTCAATCGGACGCCTGGAAGGATTGTTGGGATCATCCGGCTCCATAATTATAACGGCGTCACGCCTTTCCTCTTGGGCCAGACATATGGCACATGGCACAATTTCGCCTTGCGGGTGCACTATTTCTGCAATATGCTTCCCGAAAGCGGCCTGCCAGGTCAATCCTGTCATGGCGTAAAAACTTTTATTCGCCCTTATCACACGCCGGTTAAGATCAAGTAGATAAATAACGTCATCTGATGCATCCATGGCAGCGCTCCATTCTGTGGAGGCCTTCTCAAGCACCTTTTCCATCTGTCTGCGCTCGGTTACATCCTCACCAGAAAACATCGCTCCGGTTATCTTACCGGCTTCGTTCCGCAACACCGAGCTATGGAAAGCAATCATGCGCTCCTCGCCTGTCTTTGTTACGACAGAGTTTTCATAATATTTAACAGGCTCGGAATTACCTGATATCAATTCGTTGAACACGCCTTTCACATAAGACTTAATGCCGGCCGGAAGACACAGATCAAACCAGTTACGGCCTATTATCTCTTCTTCGGCATATCCCAATATCTGCCTGCCCTTGGTATTCATGAGGACGATTTTCCCTTCTGTATCAAGGACGCAGAGCATGACTCCTGCAATATCAAGATATAATTGGGCCTGATCATGTTCACGTCTCAGCAAACCTTCCATTTCAAGCCTCTTCTTGCGGGACTTGTTGATGGTTGCGGCCATTTCATTAAATATCGCATAAAGACTGGAAATCTCATCCACCCCGCTCTCTTCTAACAAAACACCGTCATTCCCCATGGAAAAGGCCGTCATAGCCTTTCCGAGCCTTAAAAGCCTCCTGATAACCAGAAAATAAATACAAGAAGCAAACGCTAGCGAAAAAAGAAAAAACGACAAAACAAATACTGCTATATGCTGCCAAGAATGCTGAAAGGCCGCTGAATCTAAAGCGGACAGGTCATAACAAACAAGAATGACTCCGCGAGACCTTGCTGCATCAATGCCAT
>JAJYLJ010000070.1 GCA_021787835.1 Deltaproteobacteria bacterium
CATGTCTTCTGGTCTGCTCATCTATTCCACCTCGTGTCTAGGCCTGTTTCGCTGCGTCTTGTTCCGCTGGGCTTGCGGCCTGGAACACCCTGCCTCCAAGCTCGCGGTCTATCATAAAGAGTCCGCCGGGTGTGGCGCCGGCGAGCTTGAGCCTCTGTATCACCGCGTTAAAGGATGCCTCCTCCTCCACCTGTTCGGTCACAAACCACTGGAGGAATATATTGGTAGCGTGGTCCTTTTTGGACAGGGCGAGCTCAACTAGGCTGCCTATGCGGCCGGTCACATCCTGTTCGTGCTTCAACCCGTCTTCAAAGACGTTTAGCGCCGAGCTCCAATCTTTTTTTGGGCCTTTTATCGCCTCAAGCCTGACCCTGCCGCCGCGGCCCGCTACAAAGCCGTACATCTTCATGGCGTGCACAAGCTCTTCCTGTGTCTGGGCCTTCATCCACTGGGCGCATCCAACAAGATCAACCGATTCGAAGTATGCCGCCATGGACAGATATAGATATGAGGAGTAGAATTCAGCGTTTATCTGATCATTGAGCGCCTTTTCAATTTCCTTGTCGATCATGGCTGTTACCCCTTCCAGAGCCCGTGCAGGTTGCAGTATTCCCTGGCTGTAATCTCTGTTGCGTCTATGCAAAAGAACGCCTCCGGCGCCTTGCCTGGAGAAAGAAACTGTCTGTAGGCCCTGCCGTCTGCAATGACCTCGATCCATTCGATATAGTGTTTTTCCTCCATCGGGTGCGGCACACTGCCGACCTTGACTTTAAAGCCGCCGTCAACCCTTTCGATCACCGGGACGTGCTTTTCCTTTGCGGCGTCGACCGAGTTTTCTTCCATGAGCTTCATGGGCTGCCCGCAACAGACCAGCTCGCCCACGCCTTCATGCACCATCTCGACCATATTCCCGCATATCATGCACTTGTAAACCTGAAGTCTCTTTGTCATCGCGTTGTCTCCTTGTCCTGTCTGTTCTTTTGGGGTGTCATCAAATTAAAATGGGTACATGCCTTATCTCTGTCTTATCAGTGTTTATTTTTCCCTGCCTTACCGTGCAGGTCTTTATGGGCCGCCGCCAGAAACTTTAGCCAGTCGGACATCTTTTGGATGTTGCGTGACATGGCCCAGCGCCCGTCGGCAAAGACCCCATAATCCGCCCCGCCCATGGCGGTTGCGAATCTGGTGGAGTTCGCATAGAAGAGCCACTCCTCGGCCCACATCTTTTCTATGGCCTCGTTGAATATGCTGTCATGCTGGGCAAGACCCATGGCAAGGCCCCTGTCCCATGCGGCAAGCAATATCTTTGTGGCTGCAAGTGTCATTTCGTTTGTTGTCTTTATGGACTCGTCGAGCCTTGCGAAATGCCCGTCCACCCATTGCTGGGCGTGGCAGGCAAGACACACTGCCTCCATTTTGGCCTTTCTTGCCGCCAGCTCCCTGGCGTCTATTAAAAATGCCGCAGCAGGCTCTCCTGTAAGTTCGGTCGGAAGCGGGAGCCCCGCCTTGTTTCTGATAATGGTCGTATCCGGTGATTTTGGCTGGGCGGCGGAGTAGATCAGACCGAACAGCCTATAGGGAAGCCTGTCGCTCATCTGGTGCGTGCGTTTTGCCACCACCTCGCCGCCCTTGGATACCAGAAGGCTTATATGGCACGTAGCGCATGTGGGGGCGGTGAAATCTTCGCCGATCTTCCAGGGGACCGCGTCGAAATTCCACTTTGATTCCGCGGCGGCGTAAATGTTGCCATGCTTGCTCACGCTGTAAACCTTGTAGGCCGGCACGTCCGGGCCCTTGTGGCACTCAGAGCACGTAGCCGGCTTTCTTGCCACCTCTATAGAGAATGCGTGCCTGGGGTGACAAGATGTGCAGGAGCCGTTGGTCCCGTCAGGGTTTATGCGGCCAACCCCCACGCTCGGCCAGCCGGAAAGCTCGGGGAATTTCATCTCTCCCATAGAGGTGTTTATTGTCTTCATGCCCTTTACTTCCACTTTGGTTCCGTGGCAGTAAAGGCACGAGTCATCCTGGGTGATCTGACCTGGTTTTCCGATAACCGCCTTTTTGCCGTCAAATGTGGCAACACCGTTGACCGAATCCATGAGGCTGTGATAAAGAGGGTTGTTTACAAGGTTTCCATAGGCCCTGGACATGATATTTTTTGAGTATTCATCCCTTTCGACCGGATGGCACTCCGCGCAGTCGGCCGGCGTAACCACCACATGGACCTTGAAGCCGTTGTGTTCGAAAGTGTCTTTGTGGGCGGCGGGGTTTATCATGTGGCACTCCGCGCAGCCTATGACTATCCCGGACATGCCTTGCGGGACCTTGTCTATGGAGATGCGTCTTTCGAGTGCCGGTTTTTTGAGCGCATCTTCAATTGTCGTTTTGGAATGGCGCCCGCTTTTCCAGTCGGCGACTATGCCAGGGGTCACGGATTCGTGACATCCAAGACAGGCCTGGGTTGCGTCGCTTATCTTGGCCCCGGCGGCCATGCTGCATGTGCCATTTAGTATCATGCCCGATAAAACCAATGCCTTGATGATATGTTTAAGATATCTTTTCATCCTTGCCTCACGCCTCCCCCTCTCCAGGGCATCAGATTATTTTTAGAGTTATTTGACCTCAGACACGGTTTCGTCGCTGTTTACAGGTATGGGTGCATATTCTTTCTCCGGCAGATTGAAGAACCTCCTAAAGGGTTGGATATCTCGCTTAATAAAGGTTTTGCTATTTTTAAGACCCTTGCACAACTCCCGGCCACGGCCCGCCAGTTGTGCAATTTTATGCCTACTCGGCGTAGTGCCCTGCGAGATAGCTTGCAACGCCTTCCCGTGACGGCTTCATCGCCTCCTGGCCGGGCCTCCAGTTGGCCGGACAGACGTCTCCGTGTTCCTCGTGGAATTGCAGGGCCTCAAGTACGCGGATCGCCTCATCGATACTCCTTCCGATGGGGAGGTCGTTTATGAGCATGTGTCTTGTCTTTCCTTCCCTGTCTATCAGAAAAAGCCCCCTTAAGGCGATGCCCGCCTCATCCAGAAGGACTCCGTAGGCCCTCGATATCTGTTTTGTGAGGTCAGAGAGCAGCGGGTACCCGATTTGGCCTATACCACCGTTTTCAACCGGCGTATTTTTCCATGCAAGATGGGTGTACTCAGAGTCAACAGAGACCCCCATGACCTCACAGTTTCTCTTTTTGAATTCGCCGAGAGCCGCATTGAACGCAAGTATCTCGGACGGGCAAACAAACGTGAAATCAAGTGGATAAAAGAAAAGTATAACGTATTTCCCCTTGCAAGAAGAAAGGGTTATTTCTTTAAAGCTGTTGTCGGGCATTACCGCCTTGGCCTTGAAGTCAGGTGCCTCTTTTGTGATGAAGTTACACATCCTGTTTGCCTCCTTTCCTTTTATCTATATGCCGCCTGTCTTTGGCCGCCGGCCTACCAGTTTTCTCCGAGCAGTTCAAAATGCTCTCTTTTGTGGGCGCAGGCCGGACATACATCCGGCGCCTCCGTGCCTTCATGAAGATAGCCGCAGTTACGGCAACGCCATACAACGGTTTCTCCACGCCTGAAGACCCTGCCGGCCTTTATATTTGATGCAAGGGCCCTGTATCTTTTTTCGTGCTGTTTTTCAGCGACCGCTATCGCCTCGAAGACCTTGGCTATGTCGTCAAGGCCTTCTTCACGTGCTGTTTTTGCAAAGCCAGGGTACATCTGGCTGTGTTCATAATTTTCGCCGGCGGCTGCCGCAAGCAGGTTATCCTGCGTGCAGCCGATCATGCCAGATGGAAACCCTGCCGTGATCTCGAGCTCACCCCCTTCCAGGAACTTGAAGAGGCGTTTGGCGTGCTCTCTTTCCTGGTTGGCCGTTTCCTCGAATATGGCTGATATCTGGACAAGGCCTTCTTCTTTGGCGCGGCTTGCATAATAGGTGTATCTGTTTCTTGCCTGGGATTCACCGGCAAACGCGGTTAGTATGTTCTTTTCAGTTCTGGTTCCCCTTAACTTGCTCATACATATATCTCCTTATCTTTATTGTGTATCGGGTTCTTTGCCGCCGGCCTCCCTGCATTTCGGGCATATGCCTTCAAATTCGAGGCGATGGCCCAAGACCTCATAGCCTCGATGGTCTTCAACGGCCTTTTCTATGGCGTCCGGCCGGGCCGAATATAGGTCATCGACCTTGCCGCACTTTATACATTTGATATGATAGTGGTTTGATGTATCCGCATCAAAGCGTTTTTGCCTGCCCGTTATATCGAGTTTTTGAATTACGCCAAGGCCGCAAAGCACTTCAAGATTCCGGTATACAGTTGCAAGGCTTATCCTTGGGATGCGCTTTTTGACCTTTTCGTACATTTCATCCGCTGTGGGATGGGTTTTTACAGCCCTCAGTTCCTCCAATATTACCCCGCGTTGCCTGGTCATCCTGATTTTTTTGTGTTTCATTTTTACCATTTTTTATTTAATAAAAATGATTCTCATTCTTAATAAAAAAATTTTAATTGTCAAGCCTGATTGATATCGTATGCAAATGATAATTATAATATAATAAATATCTAATTTAGTGTGCAAAAGTCAAATAATTTAAAAACGGGGTGTCTGTGATGGGAAAAAAGACAAAAGGTGTTGCTTGTTTTCTTGTGCTATCGTTTCTTTCCTTGCTCTTGACCGCGGCCTGTTCCGAAAATAAAGGCCGGCAGGACAAGGGGGCCGGTCAGGCCAAGACTGACGCCGCGGGCGGCATGCAGGCAGGCGGCTATCTCAGGGGCAGGGTTGTTCAGACCGTTGACGCCGCGGGCTATACATATGTGTTGCTCGATAGGGGCGGCGGGGCCCAATTGTGGGTGGCCATGCCCGCTGCCAAGGTCTCCATCGGGGATAACGTCTCTATCATACCTGGTGTTGAGATGCGCAACTTCACGAGCAATACGCTTAAGCGCACCTTCGACAGGATTATTTTTTCACCCGGAATGGCCTCAAGCGCCGCGGCGGCAAATGAAGCCGCAGGGCACATGCAGCTTTCAGAGGCCCAGTTTGGCGGCAGGCCGCATGGACAGATGGATAAAAAAGACGTCCATGTGGTGAAGGCCGAAGGCCCCAATGGCTACACGATAGCCGAGATTTACGCGAAAAGGACGGCCTTAAGCGGCAGCGCCGTGGCTGTCAAGGGATCGGTCGTAAAGGTTTCGACAGGCATCATGGGCAAAAACTGGATACACATTCAGGACGGTTCTGGAGCGCAGGACAAGGGGGATTTTGACCTTACCGTGACCTCCCAGGACCTGCCAAAAGTAGGTGACGTGGTGGTGGCCAGGGGAAAGCTGACCGCGGACAAGGATTTCGGGGCAGGCTACAGATATCAGGCGATAATAGAAGATGCCTCCATAAAGAAAGATTGATTGGTTAATGTGTGTACTCCGCGCTCAGGTCGCGCTTGGATGGGCCATTACTCGCTGTAAGGCCTTTTCATAACCGTCGGCCAATTTAGGCCGCCCAAGGGGTGGCTTACCTGTTTACAAAGGATGGACGGCCGTGGTATAATTTATTGAAAACTGACTGGTCGGTATTGACTCATGTATTGTCAAGGGCCGCCTTTGCGGCAGATTATGTCTTGGGCTGTTGGATCGTTTTTGCCAGAGGTTTTTTTGCGGCGTTTTTGTTTTTGGCTGAGCGGGTACCGCCATGCAGATGATGGATGAACAGAAGCGGTTAAATATCCTTGCCGCGGCTGCGAAGCTCTTTGCGGACAGGCCTTTTCACAAGGTGTTGCTGAGCGATGTGGCCGAGGCGGCAGGTGTTGGCAAGGGCACGCTTTATATCTATTTCAAGAGCAAGGAAGACCTTTATCTTTCGGTTGTATACGACGGATTCGCCAGACTTGTGGACCGGCTTCGCAGCCAGATAGACGAAGACGCGCGTGAACCGGTTGAAAGCTTAGAGCTGGCGGTCCGCGAGTTTATCTATTTTATTTATCAAAACCCCCATCTGTATGAGCTCATGCACACCCTGCCGGGGTGGAAGGCCGTTGACCGGCCGAAGTGGGATGCAAAAAGGATGGAATTAAGGGCCCTGCTCGAATCAATCATCAGCCAGGGCGTCTTGCAGGGGTGTTTTGCCGATTCAAACCCAAGGCTTACGGCGCGCTATATCCCCGGGCTCGTGCGCGCAGCGCTCTTTGAGGATATAAAAAGCGTTGACCGCCAGATGCTGACCGACCACATACTGCATTTTGTAAAGTCGGCGCTTGCCGTCAAGGAGGGGCTGGATTGAAGCGTCTCAAACGGCCATCAATGGCGGTCCTTTTGGCGCTGCCCCTTTTCCTGAACGGATGCATGGTGAATCAGGCAAAGGATGTGGAGACATACCGTCAGGTGCTTGACGCCGGAGCGCCGAAGCCTGCCGGACAGTTTCACTCGGAAGACCCGCTCACGTTAAGGCGCGCTTTGCGGTTGGCGAACGCGCGCAACGAGCAATTGGCCATTTCTGGCGAGGATTATCTCCAGGCGTTGATCAACGAAGACAGGGCATTTTCCGCCTTCCTGCCGACCATCAGTTTCGTTCCGGCATTCATGCGCCAGGAAAAGACCGCCCTGGCGGCGGATAACCCCCTGATAGCCAGTTTCGTTCCTGACAAGACGACGGATGTGCCGGTTCAAGGAGGCCTGAACCTGCATCCGCTGCGTGACCTGCCGGCGTTTCGCTCCGCCGGGTTTTCGGCGCGGATGCAGAAGGCGCTTCTGTTGGATGCGCGCTCCGTCATTCTGCTCGATGTAGCCAAGACCTATTTTCATGTGATGAGTTCTGAAAAGCGGATTCAGGCATTGACCTATTCCGTGAAGGTCCAGAGGCGGCGCCTGAATGATGCAAGGGTCAAATACAGCGCGGGCGCGGTGAGGCATTTGGATGTCTCGCTGGCCGAGGATGGGCTGGCCAAGGTCAATGAAGCGCTGATCCAGGCAAAAAACGACGAGAGAAACGGGCGCGCCATGCTTGCCTTGCTTATAGGAGCGCCGTCGGTGGATGGGCCGTTGACCGGAGGGATGGAGGTCCGGCCCGGGGTTTGGAGGGTCCGCGACCTGTTGGCCTTGGCTGAAGACCGCCGTCAGGATCTCGCTGCGGCCCGCGCACAGGTGCGGGCCGCCTCCGCAGCCCTGGAATCGGCATGGGGTGAATATTTCCCGTCGGTATCGCTCAACCTGACGCGCTATCTCTCCCGTCAAAGCTTCCCCAGCGATGTGGACTGGACCTCGCTCATCCAGGTGAATGTGCCGGTTTTTTCAGCAGGGCTGATCCATGCCGACGTGAGGGCCGCCTATTCACGTTTGCGCCAGGCGAGGCTTGCCGAGCTGAGCCTGCGCCGTCAGGTGTTGAAGGACCTGCGTGTCGCCGTCGAGGACTTGTCTGATGACGGCAGGCAGGCCAAAGAGCTGGAAGTCCAGGTTGAGACGGCCAGGGAACGGGTCAGACAGGCCAGGGCCGGAGTGGACGCCGGGGCAGGGACTGATCTCGGCCTCATGAGCGCGCAGGACAGGCTTTCTTCATCCAGTCTCGCCCTTGCCGTCAAACGCTTTGATATGGATGTCGACTACTTGAGGCTCCTTCGCATGGCCGGAGTGCTTGACCCGGGCCTCTCCGTAAGGCTCGGGCAGGCAAAATCCCCTCTTCCGGACGGGCGCGTCGCGAAAACCGGTTATTGAGATACGATTTTGGCCGGAGGACGCTGGGGCTGGCATTTTAAGATTAAAAAAGGGCGAAGGACATGACGCAGACAACCGGTGGAAAAGATACATCTGGCGGCGAAGGCAGGCCCTCTGCTTCGCGGATTCGGGCGGAGGCAGAGCCCGCCTGGCCGTCCCCGCGGCGTGGGTGGATACGTTTTGTGGCCTTGCTGGTTGTCGCCGCGGCGGCCCTGAGCATACCGTACTATCTGCATTCATTGTTGTACGAATCCACCGATGACGCATTTATCGACGGCGATATCGTCCCGATCAGTTCCAGGGTGGAGGGCCATGTGGCCAGGGTGTGCGTGACTGACAATCAGTTTGTCAAGGCCGGCGATCTGCTTGTCGAATTGGACCCGAGAGACTTCCGCGCAAGGCTCGATGCGGCCGTTGCGGCCCTGGCCTCGGCCAAGGCAAGCGATAAGGCGAGACAGGCCGAAGCGGCCCTGATTAGAATAACCGCCTCCGCCGGTCTGGACGAGGCCAGGGCCGGGGTGGAGGCCGCGCGCGCCGAGGTCAAATCCGCCCTGGAACAGGCAAGGGCCGCAGCGAGCCGGTGCGATCAGGCCAAGGCCAAGGTTGACCTGTCCAGGGCCGCCGTGGGACAGGCCGAGGCTGATGCCGATGCGGCAAGGGCTGTTTGTATGCGTGACCGCCTGGATTTAAAGCGCTTCCGGCAAATGGCCAAGGCAGGGGCCGTATCTAGACAGGATATGGACCATGCAATGGCCGCTAGCCAAGTGTCTGAGGCGGATCTTGAAGCGGCTCAAAAGAAGATCGAAACCCAGAAATCAATGCTTAGGCAGGCCCAGGCTGAATTCAGGGCAGCCAAGGATGACCTTCGAAGGGCCGGTGCCCAGATTGCTGTTTTCAGGGCCAGGCTTGATCAGGCCAGGGCCCGCTTGGCCTCAGCCCAATCCGCGCCGGAACGGATCAGGCGCAGCCAGTCCCTGGCCGCGGCGTCAAGCGCCGGTATATCCAAGGCCGAAGCCGAAGTGACCCAGGCCCGTCTGAACCTTTCATACACGAAGATCTACGCCCCGGTCAGCGGCTTTGTGACCAAAAAAGCGGTTGAACCTGGCCAGTCCGTGGAGACGGCCCAGTCCCTTATGGCGATAGTGCCCAAAGGGGTATGGGTGAGGGCTAATTTCAAGGAGACCCAACTTACCCGCATGCATCCCGGGCAGCCGGTCAAGATCACGGTGGACGCATATCCTGACCGCACCTTCCATGGCCATGTGGACAGCATCCAGCACGGCTCAGGGGCGCGCTTCAGCCTGCTGCCGCCTGAAAACGCCACCGGAAATTTTGTAAAGGTCGTCCAGCGCGTGCCGGTGAAGATCGTCTTCGACAGGCCAAAAGAGATTTCAGGGGTGCTTCTCGCCCCTGGGATGTCGGTTGTGCCCGAGGTGTATGTCGGGGCCAGGGGGGAGGCGCCCGGGCCGTGAACAGCCGTTCGCAGACATCCGCACCTTCCGCCCGCACGATCGAGGCCAACAAGTGGCTGGTGGCCTGCACCGCCATGTTCGGCGCCTTCATGTCCGTCATGGACTTCAGCATAGTCAATGTCGCCATGCCGCATATGATGGGTAGTTTCAGCGAGGATATGTATTCAATCACATGGGTGGCGACCTCTTACAGCATCGCCGAACTCATCATGGTGACAATGACAGGCTGGTGGAGCGCCGTGCTTGGCCGTAAGCGGCTGTATCTATTGTCATTTGCATTGTTTACGCTGGGCTCGGCCCTTTGCGGCACGGCTGTGTCATTCCATCAGATGCTCTTCTACAGGGTCATCCAGGGTGTCGGCGGCGGCGCGCTGATACCCGTCTCGCAGGCCATCCTCCGGGAGTCATTCCCTCAGGAAGAACAAGGCATGGCCATGGCCATATTCGGCATGGGCGTCGTGCTTGCGCCGGCGATAGGCCCGGTCGTCAGCGG
>JAJYLJ010000071.1 GCA_021787835.1 Deltaproteobacteria bacterium
CTTCACACGGCAGAGGTCGTGGGTTCGAAACCCTCATCGCCCATTTCTTAATTCCTCTTTAAAATCCTGAACTTATCGGCAGTTAAATCTTAGCCGGATTTCAGCTTGTGACAGCCAAATTGTGCACTTATTTTAAAGTCCTGTTACGAGAATTAGCCAAACGCCCTTTTCATATTCATCTTAAAAGATATACTGAAGGGGGCATTTTTTGGTGACTTTCCTTTCGCGGCTGCTTTTTTGCCCAAGCGCGGATTTCTTCCGGCAAGAAATTGTTTTTGCCGGATGCTGCCAGGTTCGAAATCCCTTTCAAGTTCTCGCAGCGCATAATCTCTTTCGATTTTAAAATTCTGCCTCATACACTACACGCTACGGGTTTTGTTATAATCGTGCGGGTTTTAAATGCTGATGTGCAAGGCGAAAACTCGAAGATCAGATGAAGCGATCTTATTACTAAAAAGATATTGAAATAAAGATGAAGCGCATTTATCAGGGTAAAGTTACAAAGGTCGAAACGCTTGAGCAGGGCTCCTGGAAAGAACTTCCGGATTGGAAGGCCGTTCTATGGAGGCATCACGAGCTGTTTCAGGATGCGGTTAATTACTACACGCTCGCACTTGCTGCACTGGCTGACAGTATAGAAGGCAATGATGACAAGTCAGAGGCGATAAAGGCGTGGGTTGCCCGCGTAAAAGAATCCTGGGAACAAGCAAACCGGAAGGCTATAACTTTTCCTGGTCCTCACAAGCGGATCGCTTCTTTGCTAAAAATCGACCCTGAAAAAACCGGCGTTAACGAATGCTTGAATGCTATTCTGCAAAAGTGCAGAGCTGATAAAGAGAAACGGGGAGCAGCTATTGTCAAGCTGCTGGAAGAAGCAAATAAAGCCGGCGATTTGAGCCAACTATGCGTAGGCTGCCTCCCCTGGCTTTGCACTGGGAAGGGAAAGCTGAAAGCCACTCCAGACGATGTTGCCGCTAAACAAGCCGCTTGTATGAATGAAATAATTATTAAAGTTCACGAATGCGGCGGAGACGATTTCGATGGCCTTGCCGGTATAGTAGACCCGGGATTCTTTCTAACTAATTATCCAGCCGAAGAAAAACAGCATGCCGAGGAAGGCACAGTTAAGCTGGCAATGAAATACTTTGACGATTTGATCAGGAAAAAACATCCCGAATGGCAATCTTTCAGAGATGAATTTAAAGCCGCTGTCGAAGAGAAAGCCAGAAAATATCCTCTCCGTGATCCTGGGCGTAAAACTAAGGGAGCTTTCCCCTATGCTGTCATATTCAGGTATTGCCCTAGTAAAGAAATATGGGAAGCATTCAAGAAATCAACCCAGTCTATCTATAAAGCTGCAAAAAAAGGACAGAATACTGGATCTGCTACAGCCGACCCGTTAGCTATTCTTCGCGTTGACGATGAACCTCCTTTCGATTACTTCTCCAATATCACCATGGTCGGTAGTCCTGGTGGTAAGGAGAAACGCGCCGTCTGGTTCGAATACGATCTTGCCGCCTTTGTTGAGGCGATCAAGTCGCCCCACCGTTTTTACCAAGATACACAAAAACGGAAAGAGGCGATTACCGAACTGCGCAAAAAACTCGAGGCAATGAAGGGCCAGGGCGGGAAAATAGACGCAATCGATGAAGAGGAACCCGGCGAATACTTTGGTTTTGAAAGAGATAAGAGAATTGACCTAATCCGTAAGCTCGTTACGTACACGCTTGGATATCTTGGCGAGGTGAATAATCCTGAAGATGCCAGTGATGGCGGAAAAATTGAGTATTCCATCAGCGAGCGCACACTGCGCGGCTTCTCAGGTATAAAGGCGCAATGGCGAAAACTGTTGGGAAAAAACAAATCAGATGAATCTGCACTTCTGGAAGTATTGGCAGCGGAACAGACCTCCCACCGTGACGATTTCGGCAGCGCCGCGCTTTATCGGCAGCTTGCCAAACCTGAATTTCAGCCTATCTGGCGGGATGCCGGTTCCGAGCCCTGGCATGCGGATGATCCATTAAATGCATGGCTCAACTACAAGAAAATCCAATACGAGCTTGCGGATAAGGAGCGCTCTATTCGTTTTACTCCAGCGCATGCAATTCATTCACCGCGTTATTTCATTTTCCCTAAAACATCGAGCACATCAAAAAAAGAGAGCACGACGCGTAAGCAGAGGGGCATCAAACCTAGCTTGTTATCAAAGCATATAGCCTGCACGAATGAAAATATCGCCATGCAATTTACCGCGGGGATTGTCATCCGGAACGCGCAAAGGCATTTACAGCCGGTCCCAGTGCGCTTTACCTATTCCGCGCCAAGGCTTCGGCGCGATCGATTGCGCGGGAACGCAGGCGAGGATCTTTTTGCCGTTCCATGGGTCCAACCTATGATAGCCGCGTTGGGGCTATCTGAACCCGATAGGCAGAATTTTGCCAACACACGCATTACCCTGATGCCGAACACTTGTGATAGCCCTCGCTACGGAGAGCGAGAAATGCAACTTATTTTCCCTGTGGACGCAAATTCAGATAACCTCCGGGCACATGTAGCCAATGGACTATCCTGGGATAGACAATTCAATTGGGGTGGTGGAAAAACCTTGTCTTCCCTCCGTTGGCCGTATGAGGAAAAGCCGAAGAAGTCTCCGCCGCAGTGGTGGTGGGAAATGACCGACATGTTCTCAGGCCTTTCAGTTGACTTGGGCCAGCGCGATGCCGGCGCCTTTGCCCGACTCGAAATTGTCCATAATCAGCCCGCGGGCACGGGCCGGTTTATTGGTGAGACTGAAGGCAAAAAATGGTTTGCTTCTGTTTCCCGGCTTGGGCTATTCCGTCTTCCCGGCGAGGACGCAGTTATGTGGCGCGAAGCCTCAAAAAAAGACAAGACCGCAGGCCCCGCATTCCGCGCAGAACTGTCCGGCGAGAAAGGCCGCCGTGCAACCGCCGACGAAACTGATGATGCCTCTGATCTCTTTCGGGCATTCGGTGTGGAAGAAAAGGACCTTATGCCCGATAATTGGCGAAATGTGCTCTCCTTCCCTGAGCAGAATGACAAGCTTCTAGTGGCTGCCCGCCGCTCCCAGTCCCGCCTTGCCAGACTGCACCGCTGGGCATGGTTTTTTGGAGACGCCAATAACCGGGAAGCGGCCAGTAATGAAATCTCCGAATCGAATATATGGGAATTGGCAAAGCTCACCAAAGATGGTAAACAGCAAGAACTTGCTGAACTCATCCCGGCGCAAATTCATTCCTTGCGCCAGACCATTCCGGGTTTGCTTGTGCGCCTTGCAAATCGTATCCTGCCCCTTAGAGGGCGCAGTTGGGAATGGAAAAAACATCCTCAAAAAACGGACTGCTTCATTCTTGAACAGACCGGACCGGCTATACAAGGTATAAGGATTCGCGGACAGCGCGGGATCTCCATGGAGCGAATAGAGCAAATTAGCGAGCTTCGTAGGCGTTTTCAATCATTAAACCAGGCCCTCAGGCGCGAAATCGGCAAAAAGGCACCGGCAAGGCGGGATGATTCCATCCCCGATTGCTGTCCTGACCTCCTTGATAAGCTCGAACGCATTAAGGAGCAGCGCATAAACCAAACAGCCCATTTGATTCTCTCCGAAGCCCTTGGGCTGGAACTTGCCGTTCCGCCAGGCGATAAAAAAATGCTCCGCGAAAAACGCGATGTGCACGGGCAATATCTTCAAAAACGCAGCCCGGCCAGCTTTATCGTAATTGAGGACCTCTCTCGTTACCGGGCATCCCAAGGCCGTGCGCCACGCGAAAACAGCCGTCTCATGAAATGGTGCCACCGCGCCGTTCGTGATAAGCTAAAAGAACTGTGTGAGCCGTTTGGTATCCCTGTTCTCGAAACCCCGGCGGCCTATTCGTCGCGCTTCTGCTCCAGAAGCGGCGTTGCCGGGTTCCGTGCTATGGAGATTGCGCCGGGGTTTGAAAATAAGGCCCCGTGGTATTGGCTTAAGGACAATACAGATAAGGATGGAAACCTTACTAAAGAGTCCGTGGACATCCGGGAAACCATTTTCATGCTTGCCGATTTTAATGCCGACAATCCAATCAAGCCGCGCACGCTCATTCTGCCTATTGCTGGTGGCCCAATTTTTGTCCCTATATCAGACCAAACTCCATATGCGGAATTTCAGCCTGCAATTGTTCAAGCCGATATCAATGCTGCCATAAACCTCGGGTTACGGGCAATTTCAGACCCCCGCGAATGGTCAATTCATCCGCGGCTTCGCACCGCGCACAAATCAGGACAGCTTTTCGCCCGCGAAAAACGCAAATTCGGCGCAAATGCCGTTGCCATTCGGCCAATTGGCGATACTGGTAAAGAGAAAGATGATGTCCGAAATCCCAACTATTTTGCGGATTTCGCAAACTGCGCTGGCTGGGGTAGGGCTGTCCTTGAAAATGAAGAAATTGCGACGCCACTTGTCTCCGGCAAAGCGCTGTGGGGTACTGTTAAAGCCAAACAATGGGACAGGTGTAAGGAAATCAATTGGCGCAGGCTGGATGAGAGTCAGAAGCGAAATCTTAAAAACAACAAGGAGGTTGAAAAGAAATAGCGCAGCCGGGGCTTGACCTTCTCTCGAAATGTGCAACAATGAAAAAATACCATGTCGATCGAAGCCGATATGCGTTTTGCCGGAGCTTGCGGCGAAGCTGCGCCCCTTATGGATGTGCGCCGGCTCCACAACTACGCTTATTGTCCAAGACTATTCTATTATCAATGGGTAGAGCGCATATTTGTTGAAAACGCCGACACGGCGGCAGGCAGCGAGGCGCACAGGCAGGTGGACAAGCCTACTCGCCTGGATACAAAAGAGGGGATTGATATTCCGGAAGACGTCACTGTCCGGAGCCTCCGCCTCACCAGCGAAACTCTTGGCCTTGCCGGTGTAATAGATGTTGTCGAAAACGGTCCGGAAGGCTGCCTGATCCTTGATTACAAGCGCGGCTCTGCCCGTCGTGACGAAACAGGGGAACTCATTCCAAAGGCGCCTGATGCGCTCCAGGTTGCCGCTTATGTGCTCATGGCCCGTGAGCACGAAATCCCTGTCAACGGCGCGGCTGTTTATTATGCCGGGGACCGTCGGCGTGTAACTGTCGATTTATCGGATGAACTCCTTGCCCGTGTGCCGGCGCTTATTGCCGAAGCTCGGGCTGTAGCCGGGTCAGGCACATGCCCCCCTCCGCTCGAAAACGATGCCCGATGCAAATACTGTTCCGCATATCCCGTCTGTCTGCCAGGTGAATCGCGCTATTGGGCCGGTGCGGTGCAGGAAAGCTCTAATATTCAGTATCCGCCCGTTGTGGACGGCGATGAAGGAGAAGTCGTTGTCGTTCAGGACGCCCGTGCATATCTTTCCAAGCACGGCGATCAAATCCAAATAACCCGTGACGGCGAACTGGTATCAAAGCACCCGTTCCGCCAGGTAAGGGCCGTTTACCTTTTTGGGCCTGTGCAGATGAGCGCACAGCTCGTGCAGGCATGTCTGGAGGAAGGCAAGGATATATCATATTTCGCGCCATCAGGCCGGTTTCTGGGGCTTCTGCGCGGCCTCCCGGCATCCGGCATCGATGCCCGTCTCGGCCAATACAGTCTTTTTCGCGAGAATGAAACCTGTCTGGGGCTTGCGCGCGAAATCGTCCGGGCAAAAATCCATAACCAGCGTGTTCTGCTTTTGCGCAATGGAGATGCCTCCAGAGCGGAGACCGATCAATTACGCACTCTCCGCGACAGCACCGCCGAGGCAATGGATTTGACTGCACTTCTTGGGCTTGAAGGCCGGGCCGCTGCTATATATTTTAATAATTTTGGGTCCATGATCAAAGACAAGAAGATGGCTGAATTCTCTTTTTCCCAAAGGAACCGCCGTCCGCCGCGCGATCCCATAAACGCCCTTCTCTCTCTGGGCTACTCCATATTGGCCAAGGAACTGGCGGGCGTATGTCATTCTGTCGGGCTGGACCCTTTCTTCGGGTTCTATCATAAACCCCGTTACGGAAGGCCTGCGCTTGCCCTTGACCTCATGGAGGAATTTCGTCCCCTTACGGTGGACAGTCTTGCCATTTCGCTTATCAACCGTTGCGAAGTCGCGGCCTCTGATTTTCTTTTTTCATCACAAGGATGCAACCTCAATGAACATGGCCGTCGCGCCTTCTTTCAAGGTTGGTTCCGGCGTCTTGATGACGAAATAACCCATCCTGTCTTTGGCTATCGTATGTCCTATCGCCGCATGTTTGAGGTGCAAGCTCGCCAGTTGTGGCGCTTTCTTCGCGGAGAGGCAAAGACCTATACTGCTTTTACTACTCGATGAACAAAGTATGAGCCGGAAACATTATCTCATTTCGTATGATATCGCCGATCCTAGGCGTCTTCGCCTCGTGGCGCGTCTAATGGAAGGATATGGCCACCGCATACAGTTCTCTGTGTTTCAATGCCCGCTCGACGACCTTGGCCTTGAAAAGCTTAAGGCTGCAATTGCCCCCGTTATTAAAGCGGATGAGGATCAGATTCTTATAATCTGTTTGGGACCCGATACCAGCCAGACCTTTCGGCGTTTCGATTATCTTGGAAAGCCGTACCGGTCCGCTGGCCGCATAACAATAATTTAAACAGGGCTAGGTTGTTTACCCGCCATAAAAATGTTATATTCTTTATGCCTACGGGCATCGACCTCATCTCTCCGCCATTGAGATGACAAAGTTCTTTGGAAACGCGAGCGCGGTAATGCCGGAGTCCTCCCGCAATGGCATTCGCGGGCTTTATTTTTCAATGAGTTAAAGGCGATTTTAATGAATTGTACGGGTATAATTATTGTTTTTGAAAGGGCAGTACTCGCAAAGGACACTATAACTCCTGTACTTATAATGGATTTCGAAAGGCGCTGCCGCAGTTACCGCGAATCCAAAAGCTTTGAGGCGGCGTGTCCAGTGCGTGCTAAATTGCATTCCCACGGTTGCCGCAGTTACCGCGAATCCAAAAGCTTTGAGGCGGACCCTTGCAAAAATCAAAATTTTCAGTTAATCTAAGCCGCAGTTACCGCGAATCCAAAAGCTTTGAGGCGGCTGAAACTCCTGTATAAGGACATATCATGATTTAGCCGCAGTTACCGCGAATCCAAAAGCTTTGAGGCGGCCCCAAACGAGCCCTGAAACCCTCACCTGATATGCCGCAGTTACCGCGAATCCAAAAGCTTTGAGGCGGCGGTATAACCTTGTGATTTTTCTGCTTGCCCACAGCCGCAGTTACCGCGAATCCAAAAGCTTTGAGGCGGTTCATTGATCATTACACGAGCAACGGCTGGATGGTGCCGCAGTTACCGCGAATCCAAAAGCTTTGAGGCGGCCCCTCCTCGTGCACTACCCATGCCAGATACTAATTAATTTTCAGATAAAAAAAGCCGGGGCGCAGCAAGCAGAACCCCTCAAATCAATAGGCACCTGCTTACAATCCTCTGTAGACTTCTTTCCTGTGGGCAATGGAGAGGACCTTAACCAGACGGCTGTTTTCTTCGATGCTGTATATAACCCTGTAGTCACCTATTCTTATTCTGTAAAAATCGGTCTCCCTTAATTTTTTTGAGCCGGACGGTTTTGGGGCAATTGGCAGTTCAGCAGCTCGGGTTAATTTGTTCAAGTTCCTTTAAAAGCGGAGGGATGTCTTCAATGACGGTTTTCCATAAAATATCGAGGTCAATTTCATAATAAGCATGAATAAGCCGGTTCCTCATGGAAATTATGCTTGCCCATGGTATATGCGAATGGCTGTCTCGGCCTTCTGCCGATATTTTTGATGCGGCCTCACCTATGATTTCGATGGATTTTACGAGTGCAAGTGCGAGTTTTCTGTCTGTATCGAGGTCGCTTCGGTTCTTGCCCTTGGCAAAAGAAATAACTTCTCTTGAAGCATCAAGCATGTGCTTCAGACGGACAGCGTCATCTTTCCGCATATTGCGGTTCCGCCTGTTCGATAACTTCTTTCCTGAAATACCGGCTGAGGTCGTTAGGCGTCCTCAGGTCGACCTTGCGTCCCAGGATTTCTGAAAGTTCTATTTCCATGCCCGCCAGCCTTATCAGGCCGGGAATATGGTTCGGATCAAATTCGACAAGAAGGTCTATATCGCTGTCAGGTCTTAATTCGCCCCTTAAGGCTGAACCAAAAAGCGACAATTTTAGAATATGATTACGCCTGCAGAATTCGGCAATCTTTTCTTGTGGGATTTCTATGTTTCCTCTATGGTTCATACTTCCGCATCTAATTTTTATGTTCTTTTAAGAAATCCTTAAACGGCTTGCCCTTGTCTTCCGCCCGGCTCTCCGCAATAGCTATGTCTATGAGGTCTTCCCTGAGTTTTTTGTCCTTCAGGATTTCAGAAAGGAAGATATCCTGCTCATTTTTGGGCAACGTCTTGAAGGCCGTCAGAAAGACCTCCGCGGCAGCGCCTTTTGTCTTCATTTATTCCTCCAAAAAATATTAGCCTGCTTTCATTATACATGAACCATGACGGAGCGCGGGGCTCCCGCTTTCCCCCGAGCGGTCAATAGGCGGAAGGTTTTGGAATTCCACTGGAAGATTTACGATTAAATGATATTGTGCCGGATCGTGACCTTGTGTGAGAATATGAAGTCCATAGACCCTTTGGACCCTATGATAAGTAAAACGTCAGGTGGAAAAAGGAGTTTCCCATGGCCCTGGCTTGGTCTCCAGCAGCTTTTTACTTAATATCTTTTATCCAAAAAGTTCGGAATGGCTACCGGTTCGGACGAAGACAATCTCCTGTCTATCTTTATCTATCCGGTAGGGCAATATCCAGTCCGCCTCTATGTGGCAGTCCCTGTGCCCTTTCAGATTTCCCCCGGTCGGATGATCAACATATTTGCTTTCAAGCGGCTTGCCATCTACAAGCATTCGCACAACGGTCTTAAGCTTTTCCAGGTCCTTGCTGCCCGCCTTCTGGATCCTCTTTACGTCCCTCCTGAACTGCGTGGTATACAGAGACTTGGGCATTTCTATATGCCAAGCTTCCTGAACATGTCCTCGGCGTTCTCGCTCTCCGTGATATCCCGTCTCTCTTCCGCGTCCCTCATGGCCTTCAGGGTGGCCTTATTGGGTATTTTTACGTCAAAAGGCAGGCCCTTGCGCAGCCGCACCTGCGACAGAAAGAGATTTATTGCCTCCGTCGTGCTGATCCCCAGCTTGCGCAATATCTTTTCGGCATCCGTCTTCAAGCCGGGATCAACCCTCGTCGTTATCATCGCCGTCTTCGCCATATGACACCTCCTAATGGTCCTATTGTATCACAATTGATATACAGTTATCTTCGGACGTGGCCAGGCCGCGGACAACATTGGTCTCGCGGAGGAGGGAAAACAGCTTGGCGTCCCCGGGTCGGCGAGACCAAGGGGGCCGGGTACCTGAACGACTATGCGAAGTTCAACATGCTGCGGTATCCTGATCCCGCTTTCCCCCGATCATCCTGCCGCGGTCATTGTGCAGTTTTTGTGCAGTATAAATTCGGAAAAATCTGGAAAACCCCGCCGCCAAAATCCCCTCCCTGCACAGTCTTCACACGGCAGAGGCGGCAGGTTCGAAACCTACATCGCCCATTT
>JAJYLJ010000072.1:0-6124 GCA_021787835.1 Deltaproteobacteria bacterium
GAAACGTGGTTGAGTTCACGCCCGAGACCCAGCAGGAGACGGCCCAGATGGATAACCTGTGGCGGGTTATGGTCAGCTGCACGAAAGACAACAAAAAGATGGTCCCCATAGGTGAATATACCCCGATAAAGGAGAATCTGGCCCGCTTTGTGATAGAAGACATCAAAGATGGCGGCGCCTGAAGGCCCTGGCGCCCTCAGGCGCCGTGTATCGGAGGCCATCAGCGATAAAGACACCGGGGCCGCCTTATACAAAATAAGGTCCATCGCACCCAAAAAAGCCATAAATCCACTCGTGTCTCTGCTTTACAGCGGGGATGCGCGTTTCAAGAAAATGGTGGTGTCGGTCTTCGGCGATGTCATGGCCTCCCTTGCCGTAGAAGACATGGAGGCCGCGCGGATAGTCATGCGCCGCCTTATGTGGAGCCTTAACGACGAGTCAGGCGGGATCGGCTGGGGCGCCCCTGAGGCCATGGCCGAGGCAATGACAAGATCAGAACCCCTCGCCCGGGAATACGCCCATATCCTTGTCTCGTATATATGCGAGGATGGCAATTATCTTGAATACGCCCCCTTAAGAAAAGGCGCCCTTTCGGGCATAGCGCGTCTGGCGGAGGAAAGGCCCATCCTGCTTGAAAGGCTTAAGACAAAGGGGTGTCTAGAGCCATTTCTTGCATCGGAAGACCCAGAGGAAAGGGATGCCGCCCGCAAGGCCTTGGCCAGCTTGAATAAGGACAGCGACTGATTAAAAAAATTGACAAACAAAAAGAATCGGCCCAACATCTTAAATAATTAGGTGAAAATAGTCACAAGCAAGATGCTGTAGTTACATACAAACAATAAAGGAGGCAAGTCTATGGATGTGCTCATGCTCTCAAGGCTGCAATTCGCCGTAGCCACGATGTTTCACTTCCTCTTTGTCCCCTTAACGCTGGGGCTATCGATCCTCACAGCCATCTATGAAACGATGTATGTAAGGACGAGTGACCCGGACTACAAAAGGGCGGCGAAGTTCTGGGGCAAACTCTTCCTGATAAACTTCGCCTTGGGCGTGGTGACAGGCATCACGCTTGAGTTCCAGTTCGGCACAAACTGGTCCCGCTACTCAAAATACGTGGGCGACATCTTCGGCTCGCTTCTAGCCATTGAGGCCACGCTCGCATTTTACATGGAGTCGACCTTCATAGGGGTCTGGCTCTTCACATGGGACAAGGTAAGGCCTGGCATGCACGCCTTCTTCATATGGCTTGTCGCTATCGCATCCAACATATCCGCCCTCTGGATACTCATTGCGAACGGCTGGATGCAGCATCCGGTAGGATATGTCATGAGAAACGGCAGGGCGGAACTCGATGATTTCATGGCTGTTGTCACAAACAAGTTCGCAGCCCTTGAATTTCTCCATACGGTAAGCGGCGCATACATACTTGCGGGCTTCTTTGTCATGGGGGTGTCCGCCTATCACCTGCTTCGCAAGAATGAAACCGGTTTTTTCAAGAAATCATTCAGCGTCGCCGCATCCTTCGCCTTGATATTTGCGCTCCTCGAGGCATTCACCGGGGATGCCAGCGGCGTGGAGGTGGCGCACACGCAGCCAGCCAAGCTCGCGGCGATGGAGTCTCACTGGGAGACCGGCAGCCACGTCCCCATGTATCTATTCGCCATTCCTGACCCTGCAAACGAAAAAAACAGCGTTGAAACGCTGCCGGTCCCTGATCTTCTGAGCCTTCTTGCCTTTCACGACCCTTCGGCCGAGGTCAAGGGGCTTAAAGACTTTTCCGCTGCGGACAGGCCGCCCGTGACCCTGATATTCCTGTCATTCAGGATAATGGTTGGGCTCGGGACACTCCTTGTGTTTCTGGCGGCGTTCGGCTGGCTCAAACGCAAAGACATCGAAAGGTATCCGGGCTATCTAAGGCTCATGATGTATGCAATAGCCCTTCCATACCTTGCAATCGAGACTGGATGGGTAGTGGCCGAAGTGGGGCGTCAGCCCTGGATTGTATATGGGGTGATGAAGACCGCCGATGCCGTATCGATTTTAGCCACATCCCAGGTGGCTGTTTCGCTTGCGGCCTTTGTGGCGCTTTATTCATTCCTTGGCGCGATAGACTTTTATCTCCTGGCGAAGTACGCCAGGAAGGGTCCTATTCACTGAAACGGAGGTGTGGCAATGCTGGAAACCATATGGTTCATACTTTGGGGTGTGCTTTGGGCGGTATATTTCATGCTGGACGGCTTTGACCTGGGCCTCGGAAGCCTCATGCCGGCGCTCGCCAAGGACGAAAAGGAAAGACGCATCATATACAACGCAATGGGCCCGTTCTGGGACGGAAACGAGGTATGGCTGATAACTGCCGGCGGGGCAACCTTCGCCGCATTCCCTGTCGCCTATGCCGTGATGTTCAACGGGCTCTACTCAGCGCTTCTGCTCCTCTTATTCGCCCTGATCCTGCGGGGCGTCTCATTTGAATTCCGTGGCAAAATCGACAGCCCTGGCTGGAGGTCACTCTGGGATGCGTGTCTCGTGATAGGCAGTTTTTTGCCCGCGCTGCTCTTGGGCGTAGCGTTTGCAAACATATTCCAGGGGCTTCCGATCGACAATGAAGGCGTATATCACGGCACGTTCTTCGGCCTTCTAAACCTCTACGGCATCGCCGGCGGAGTCCTGTTCGTCGTCATGTTTATGCTGCATGGTGCGCTATGGCTTGCAGTAAAAACAGAAGGGGTGTTGCAGGGCCGCGCCTCGCGCTTCGCCTCAAGACTCTGGGCTGCGCTCCTTGTGACAGCCGTCTTGTTTCTCGTCCTCAGTTTTTTGGCAACGAGGCTGTTTGACAACTACCTCAAGATGCCGCTTCTCTGGATCATACCGGCCGCCGCGGTCGCAGCCCTCATCCTGACCAGGGCCTTCATGTTAAGAGGCGCATACGGCAAGGCCTGGATGTCATCCGCTGCGACAATCCTTTTTATCACGTTCTTCAGTGTGGCCGGCCTCTACCCAGACCTGCTGCCGTCCAGTCTGGACCCAGGTTACAGCGTAACCGCCTTCAACGCCGCTTCCAGCCAGCTTACGCTCAAGATCATGCTTGGCGTAGCCCTGGTCATGGTGCCCATAGTCATAGCCTACCAGACATGGGTCTATGTCTTTCTGAGGGGGAAGGTCACGGAAAAAGACCTGGCTTACGAGGAGGCGTATTAAAAGACCCTTGCACAACCGGCAGACCGTAGTCGAGGATTATTCGGAGGATATCATGCCGGCAACAAAGCTAGCACTTTTGGGCTCGAAGGCGCTCATAACCAACCTGCCCGTCGAAGAAGTGAACCTGATCGCCCAGGGAAGCCTCCCTGCATATGGCTATAATCCAGGGGATTTTATTGAACTTCTGGCAGGCGATGTCACCATCGAAGAGGGCCGTCTTGAACAGTGTCTGACGTGGCTGTCATCTTATCTTACCACCTCCAGCCTGACCCCCAGGATCAACACTTTAACCTATGGCGCAAGGAAAGACGTGTTCCAGATATTCAAAAAATTCGGCTCGGGCCATGCTGAAAACAATCACGGCTGGTTCATGATGCATCAGATACTGCCCTCGGGCGGCAGGGGTCATGAACCCGACAGCCTCGAAATAACAGAGGGCAACAGGGCGGTCCTGAGCGGCAATAACGGGATAATAATAATCGACGACGGAGGAAACCCTCCAAAGATAGCGGACAAGATAGCGCAGCTCAATCCAGAGGCGTGGGCCCTGGCGCTTGGCATAAGCGCAGCCCACTGGCAGGACTGGGCGGAGGTCTTCAGGGATAACTTCATATTAATATGCCGCCTTTCAGACCTTGAGACCACAAGGATGGAGATGGACAGCTCCATCCTCTGGGAATCCACCGCGGCGATGGCCATAAGGGCCGTAAAGGCAGAAGAGGTGGGCCTTTGGGACAAGCGCACCGGCAGGTTTAAATGCCACATCGTGGTCGAGATGTTCCCTGACGGCATTCTTTATATAGGTCCGGAGACGGCCATGTTCAGACACATGGAGGGGAGCCTCCCGTCAAAAGGCTCGAATAGGGCGGCCGGCTCCGTGCCATGCTATGACACGCTTCTACCCGCGATACTCGCTATCGACTGCCTGCACGCCAAGGGGATTTTGTTTGAACAGAACTATTTTTTCAATCTTTCAAAACGCATACTATTAAACTGGCGGCAACTGCATCGGCATGGATATTTCTTTACAGACGGCATCGAGTTCCCGAACCTTGACTTTTCATCCACATATCCCACAGGTGTTCCATGCTCGTTTTTAAATACCGGGCATGACCCTTGTTTTTTTGTGCTGCCGCCCTTCACGCCTCAGCTTGAAAAGACGCTGGAGATAGTCTCGACACAGACATGGTGCGAGGAGAGAAAGACCGCCGTAAGGTCGTTTTTCAAGACCGGCGGCCCAGACCCGGCCTGCGAAACACCAGAGGTCAAGGCGGTAAAGGCGCTCGGCTATATGGGTGTGATACTCTCTGTATTGAAACACCTGAAGGAAGAGGTGAACCGCAAGACCGGGTTTGAATATCTGCGCCTTTTCCAAGCAGGGGCGCTTCGGACCACCGATCCCGTGGAGATCGAACCGGTCATGGCCCTTCAGAGGGTAATGGACAGCTATTGCATAAAGGAGCATGTAAAACGCCCATTGTGCATAGGTGTCTTCGGCCCGCCCGGCTCGGGCAAATCCTTCGCCGTGGAAGAGGTGGCGAGGACCATCTCAAAAAAATTCGATAAAAATCCATTTGAATTCTTTCAGTTCAATCTAACTCAGTTCTCAGGGCCGGAAGAGATAAATTCAGCCATTGACCTCGTACGGGCCTCGGTAGCCAAGGGCAAGATCCCGATTACGTTCTGGGATGAATTCGACTGCCGCTACGACGGATTTGAATTCGGATATCTGCGCTATTTTCTCCCATCCATGCAGGACGGTGTGACATATGTAAACGGCGTCCCAAGGCATATCGGCAGATCGGTCTTTGTCTTCGCAGGAGGCGTAAAGGAGTCGTGGGACGACATGATGGCGCTCCTTTCGCAGCCCGGGCAACAGACAGGGCAGGGCATAAAGGTCTTGAAGGTGCCCGACTTTATGAGCAGACTCAGGGTGGTCATAGATGTGGAGGGGATAAAAATCCCCGAGGAACTGCTAAAGGACCCCGCGTCAGAACAAGAACTCGAAGACCTCAGGAGGATACTTTTCAAAAGGGCCTTCATAATCGCCCACCAGATGGCCGCACACTGGCCAAGGGCGGCCAGAAAGACCTCAGGGCTTCTCCTGCGGCTGCTTATAGCTAAATATAAATTCGGCGCCAGATCCATCGAGGCGGTAATCGAATCAAGCCATGCCGCGGATCGTCTCGTCTATGGCCTGCCGGAGCTGCTGGCGCCTCCAGCCGCCAGGATACATGCCGAATGGCGGATAGATCTGGAAAGGAGGCTGGATCAGATCAGGAAGGAACTGGGCCTAAGGGGCATCTGGTGACAAAAGGGGTATGGCCATATAAAATACCGCACCGTGGCCAAGCCGACTCTCGACCCACACCCTTCCGCCATGACCCTGGGCTATCTCCTTCACTATTGAAAGCCCAAGCCCTGCTCCGGGCGTCTGGCCGTCAAACCTGTAAAACCTGTCGAACACCTTCTCGATGGCGTCTCTCGGGATACCCCGTCCTTCGTCTGAAACGGACAAGACGGCCATGCCGTCTTCCCTGCCAATACCGGCCCTTACGGTTGTACCGCCAGGCGAATATTTTATTGCATTGTCAATGAGATTGGCCGCCGCCTGTTCAATTTCATGGTACAGCCCCCTTACAATTACTTCATCCTCCGGAAACTCGGTCACAAGACCGATCCCCTTTTCCCTGGCGATGGGCAGAAACGTCTCAACAGCATCCAGGATAACGTCCTTGAGACCCACCGGTTCGGCGTCGCGGAGCCTGTCCGTCTCTTCAATCTGCGCCAAGGTCAACAGGTCTTGGACAAGGCCGGTCAGCCTTTCCGCGTTTCTGAGTATTGTATTCAAAAACTGTCTTGAGACCTCCGGGTCATCTATGGCTCCGTCGATAAGGGTTTCAGCATAACCCTTTATTGAGGTAAG
>JAJYLJ010000072.1:6224-8078 GCA_021787835.1 Deltaproteobacteria bacterium
TGTGTATCCACAGTCCTTGCATATCCGTCAAATGAATACCCCCATACCTTGTCAAGGAGTGTCTCGCGGCTCTTGACATTGCCAGGGCTCGATATCAGTTCCCTGAGTAGCCTGAACTCGGTTGCCGTAAGCTGCTCCACCGGCACGCCGTCCACCTTCACCGCATATTTCTTGAGATCGACCTCCATGCGTCCAGCCCTGAATACCTCCGTGGCTGCGGCGTCATCTTTTAGATGGGCCCTTGAGAGGACGGCCTTTATCCTTAAGATGAGTTCTCTTGGGCTAAACGGCTTCACGATGTAATCGTCGGCGCCGATCTCAAAACCTACGATCCTGTCGGTCTCCGAGCCCTTGGCGGTCACCATGAGGACTGGAATCCTTGAAAGCCTCACATCCTCCCGCTTGATGCGCCTGCAGATATCAAGCCCGTCCACGTCGGGGAGCATGAGGTCAAGGAGTATGATATCGGGTTTAAACTGCCGCACATAAGAAAGGATGTGACGCCCCTCGGAAAGCCTCATGGATTCAAACCCTGCCTGATCCAGATTGAACTGTATGAGGTCCGCAATATCCTGTTCATCTTCGACCAGAAGTACGCGCTGTTTGGCCATATCCATAAAATAACCGCGAAATGGGGACATGGCGCCCTCCATTCCGCGGCCCTTATATCAATTTAATGTACTGCCCAGATGGGCTTTCCGCCAGATTTGATATCTTTTGCCCACATGCCTTCAACCAATTTTACCGCCTCGTCCGGCATCGGGAGATAGATGAGCTCCTTTGCCATGGCGCCGCCGTCTTTATAGCACCAGTCCAGAAATTTGAGGACCGAGAGGGCCTTTTGGGGATTGGCCTGATCCTTATACATCAGTATGAAGGTGGCACCCGTAATGGGCCATGAATCCGGCCCCGGCTCATTGACAAGCACGACCTTCATGCCCGCCGGGGCGTGCTTCCAGTCAGCCCTTGCCGCAGCCGCCCTGAAGGTCTCGTCTTTGGCGACCAGAAAACGCCCATCCTTGTTTTTAAGGCTCACAGGGACAAGCTCTTTATTCTGAAGCGCATAGGCATACTCAACATAGCCTATGGCGCCGTTAATCCTCTCCACATAGGCGGCCACACCCTGATTACCCTTGCCACCGACTCCGGTGGGCCAATTCACCGCCTTGTCAGCACCCACAGCCTTGGCCCATTCCGGACTTACGGCGGCCAGATAGTGAGTATATATCCATGTGGTGCCGGAGCCGTCCGACCTGTGGACAACGGTTATGCCCTCTGAAGGCAGGTTTAGACCAGGGTTCAAGGCCTTTATGGCTGGATCGTCCCATTTCTTTATTGCACCGAGATATATCTTGGCCAGCGTCTCACCATCAAGCCGCAGTTGATCGGCCTTGATGCCCTTCAAATTGACAACCGGCAGGATGCCGCCCATTACCATTGGAAACTGCACAAGACCCGCAGCCTCAAGTTCCTTGGGTTCAAGCGGGGCGTCCGATGCCCCGAAATCAACCGTCTTCGCCTTTATCTGCTGGATGCCGGCACCTGATCCGATGGCCTGATAGTTGAGCTGCACGCCAGAGACCTTTTGATATGCCGCCGCCCACTTTGCATATATAGGGTAAGGGAAGGTCGCCCCTGCCCCGGTTATGATCTCGGCAAAAGACCTGCCGACCCCGCAAAGGGTGAAGAGGCCCATCACAAAAAGGCCAAAGATGATACGCCTTGCCAACAGCCTTGAATATCCTTCCTCCATAAATAATACCTCCTTTTTTATTTTGAATGAAGCATATCCCCTGTCTGTTACAGATAGATGACGAGATTGTGACAAAATCATAGATTGAAGTCAAGAACAAC
>JAJYLJ010000072.1:8178-9591 GCA_021787835.1 Deltaproteobacteria bacterium
TTGCTGGGAGCGGCGGTTGGCATACTCTCGGGGAGAGATATAGCCAAAGATACGCTTAAAGGGGCTGCTGTTGGCGCTGCCGGAGGTGCGCTGGTGGGCGGCGCCAAAGGGCTTACCAGTGATGAGGCATCGGCCCAGATATCGAAAGACTTGGCGAACAAGGCGCTTAAAAATAAACCCATTGAACCCGGCACCCTGGCAAGAGGCTTTATGTTCTTTCCTGCCGAGGCAAACGGGGCAAGACAGATGCGTCTCCAGCTAAGGGAGTCCGACACTGGAAGGACCTACACAACCACGCTTATTGTAAATTAGCAAAAGAGGTCCTCTGCATGGCTGATACGCAGGTCTATCATTCGGAACCACCACATTCCAGGCCCTTGATGGCACGCCGGCGGCCCTGGAATCAGAAACTCATTCTATTTTAAGACACGGCATAATCTTGTTGACTGAAAGATACAAAGATGATAATGGCATCTTTTATAATTCCTAGCCTTTTGCCCCTTGACAAGGACACACATAGAGGCAAGGGCTGAAAGAGGAGTATATTTATGGAAATCATGACCGAACCCTCAAGCCCTGCCAAGGAAACCTCGCCCGACCAGAACGAAGAGCCGCCTTCGCCCCTGCCCGCATCCCAAATCCCTCCCATATTTTCAAGTCTCTGGGCCGATGTCACGCAAGGCAACTGGAACGACTGGCGCTGGCAATTCAGAAACAGGCTCCACAGTTTAGGTGAACTTGCATCCCTTTTAGAGCTAAGGTCGAGAAAATTAAACAGCTTTAAAAAGCTCTTTGATATATACCGCTTCTCGGTCACTCCTTACTATCTCTCTCTCATAAACTGGGGAAATCCGAATGATCCCATCTTCCGCCAGTGCATCCCCGACCTTGCCGAAATAGAGTATTCCGAGACGGGTCTCGAGGACCCCCTGGAGGAGGAGGAGGACAGCCAGGCGCCAGGGCTTGTGCACCGCTATCCAGACAGGGTCCTGGCGGTCGTGACCAATCTTTGCTCCATGTACTGCCGGCACTGCACGAGAAAACGCCTCTGGCGCGAGCAAGAGGCGGAAAAGGGCTACCAGGACCTCAAGCGCATGATCGACTATGTGACGGCCACCCCAAAGATACGCGAGGTAATTGTCTCGGGCGGGGACCCCCTCACCATGAACATGGACAAGCTTGACTGGTTCCTCGGGGCGCTTAAGTCCATCCCGCATGTGGAGGTCCTGCGCATAGGCACGCGCGTACCTGTCGTGATGCCGATGCGGATAACCGATGAGCTCTGTGCCATGCTAAGACGCCACCGCCCCCTGTGGCTCAACACCCAGTTCAACCACCCGAACGAGGTCACGCCCTCGGCTGCGGCGGCATGCGACCGGCTGCTGAGCGCCGGAATCCCTGTCTCCAACCAGA
>JAJYLJ010000073.1 GCA_021787835.1 Deltaproteobacteria bacterium
GGGGGGGGGGGGGGGGGGGGGGTCTTTTTGTTTTTTGATATTTCTTACCAATACCTTGTTGCCTCCTGCGTTTTTGGCAACATACATGGTCTCATCCGCCTCGCGGATCATCTTTTTTACATCTTCCTTGCCAGCCTTGCCTGCAGCCCCCGCAAACCCCGCTATACCTATGCTCAGGGTCGTCTCACCCCGGTCCTTATAGGCCAGATAATTTTTGCGTATCCTCTCGCCTATCTGTGTCACCTGTTTGGCATCGGCCTGCGGGATAATGACGGCGAATTCGTCACCGCCTATGCGGCATACTATGTCCACGCTTTTTCTGGTGGACCTGTTCAAGACAGATGCAAGCCCTATCAGGATCTTATCCCCGAAATCATGACCTTTTTGGTCGTTTAACTCCTTGAAACCGTCTATATCAACGATCGCCACATAGAGGTCATAATCCTGCCGCGACGACCTTTCGGCCTCCTCTCTAAGCCTTTGATCAAAAAACCGCCTGTTATATAGGTCTGTCAAGCTATCTCTCAGGGACAGCCTCTTAAGCTCGGCCTTTAATCTCCGCTCCTCGATGAGCCTGTAAATCTTGGCATCGAGCTCATCCAGACTAAACGGCTTCTGGATAAAATCACTGGCTCCGGCCTTTATGACATCAATATAGTGAAAGTCTTTTGCATAACCGGTCATGGCTATTATATCTATCTCGGGCCATCTCTCTTTGACCCTGCGGATCAGCTCCATCCCGTCCATATTGGGCATGAGCATGTCTGTAATTATGATATTGACTGATTCCTTCTCAAGAATGGCTAGCGCTTCCACGCCGTCACCAGCCAAGCGATGGGGAAATTTGAGATAGGTAAAAAAATCGTCCAGGAAATTAAGAATCGCCCTGTCGTCATCTACTATCAGGAGATGATCCGGTTCAGATGGCAACCCTTTGTGACGCATATAAAAAAACTCCGTGGGGCAGGATGTGTGTTTAACTTAATCCAAGTTAATTATTGTCAGTTAGTTAAGATACAAAATAAACTTTTAAAAGAAAATTACACTATTTTTCGGAAAATTTATTATATATATCGAAAAATAATCACCTGTAAAGGGTCTTCAGATAGGGATTGCGTCAATTTATAGTAATATTATAATATATTATTTATTTTTAAGTTTCTATCGAGCGCATATAAAACAAATTCTTAAACGATATAACAAAGAGGTGTTTAAATGGCCAGAGTAACTGTTGAAGACTGTTTGAAAAAGGTGCCCAGCCGCTTTGCCTTGGTTTATCTCGCCATAGAAAGGGTCAAACAGCTCAGGAAAGGGGCTTCTCCGCTTGCTCAGTGCAAAAACAAGGAGATCGTCACAGCCCTAAGGGAAATAGCTGCGGGCAAAGTAACATTTGAAAATATAGACGAGCTGGCTCGTGAAGTCGAAGAGCAAAAGGCCTACAAAACCTTCCAGCCAGAGGCATTTCTGGCTGAGACGCCCTAATGGACAAACCCCGAACATATTAAAATATGAAAAGAGATTATTATGAAATATTGGGGATTGCAAAGACGGCGTCTTCAGACGAAATAAAAAAGGCCTACAGGAAGCTGGCCCTTAAATATCACCCCGACAGAAATCAGGGCGACAAAGACTCTGAAGAACGGTTCAAAGAGGCCGCCGAGGCATATGGAGTACTCGGAGACCCTGACAAACGCAAAATTTATGATATATACGGCCATGAAGGTCTAGCCGGGGCAGGCTTCAGCGGGTTTACGCGCCAGGAAGATATCTTCAGCACCTTCAATGACCTTTTTCAAGACCTTTTCGGCTTTTCGTCCGGTCCGCGCCCTCAAGGACGCGGGTTCGGGCCTGAGCATGGGTCGGACCTCAGATACGATCTGACCATCTCTTTTGAAGAGGCGGCGCGTGGTACCCAAAAAGAGATCGAAATAATAAGACTCGAGACCTGCAATAAATGCAATGGCGCCGGAATGGAGCCTGGAAGCCACCCGGTTACATGCCCTGTCTGTAGGGGCAAGGGGCAGGTAATAAGGGCGGAGGGCTTCTTCAGGATCGCAACCGCATGCCCCAACTGCAAAGGCCAAGGCTTTATAATAGACAATCCATGCAAGATCTGCGGCGGACAGGGAAGAAACCGCGAACGCCACAGGGTTAGTGTAAGAATACCCGCCGGGGCCGATGCAGGTGCCAGGCTCAAACTAAGGGGCGAAGGTGAGGCCGGGCTAAGAGGCGGCCAGAGGGGAGATCTTTACATAGTGCTCGATGTTGAACCCCATAACTTCTTTGAAAGGGTGGAAAACGACATATACTGCCAGGTGACGGTATCAATGGCGCAGGCGGCACTTGGAGACGAAATAGACGTCACAACGCTGGATGGCCCGCATAAACTCAAGATACATGCCGGAACTCAGCCTGGCGAGACCTTAAGGCTGAAAGGGCTCGGGGTTCCGGACCTCAGGAGCGGCAAGCCGGGGGATCAGATAATCGAGGTAAAAGTCATGATCCCATCAAGGCTCACTGAAAGACAAAAGGAACTGCTCACGGAGTTTGCATCCATAGAGAAAGAAAAAGATGAAAGCGGCCTATTCAAGAAATTTTTTAAACGCTTTGAAGAACATGAACACTCTGAAAAAAAGGGGAAAATGATTTGAACGGTGAGGGGTTTTCGCACCTGGATGAAAAAGGCCGCGCACGCATGGTCGATGTAAGCCAAAAAGAGCCCTCCCACAGGGAGGCCATTGCCTCAGGAAAGGTGGTTCTGAGCAAAAAGACCTTCAAGGCCCTTGCGGAAGGCGGGGTCCCAAAGGGAGACGTCCTCGCCGTGGCCAGGGTGGCCGGAATCATGGCCGCCAAAAAAGTGGACGGCCTGATTCCGCTATGCCACCCGTTGCCGCTTCAATCTGTAGAGGTTGATTTCACGCTCGATCCTGATGAATGCTCGGTAGGGATCAGATCAAAAGTAAAGTTAAACGGCACGACAGGGGTTGAAATGGAAGCCCTTACGGCGGTTTCTATAGCGGCGCTCACAATATATGATATGTGCAAGGCGCTGGACAAGGGCATTATTATTAAAGACATATGTCTTGACTTCAAATCCGGAGGCAAGAGCGGCGTATGGCTTCGATCGTTTTAGGAGGTGTAATTAGTGGATCAGGTACAAATTGAACATTTCCGCAGGATTCTCCAGCAGAAACTGAATGAGCTCTTAGGTGAAGCAGACAGGACCATCGACGACATGACGGATATGGATGAGACCTTCCCTGACCCTACTGACAGGGCTGCCGTTGAGTCTGACCGCAATTTTGAACTGCGCATAAGAGACAGGGAAAGAAAGCTCATAAAGAAGATACAAAAGGCCCTGGAACGCATAGATGACGGCACCTACGGCGTCTGCGAGAGATGCGGCGAGGATATCAGCATAGGCCGCCTTGAGGCGAGACCTGTAACCACGCTCTGCATAGAGTGTAAATCAAAGGAAGAGAGGGAAGAAAAGGCTAGAGGCCTCTAGACATGAAACTTTGCTGCGCCTTTGTATGGCACATGCACCAGCCGCTTTATCTTGACCCTGCAAGCGGCCGTTTCGCAATGCCATGGGTGCGTCTCCACGCTGTCAAGGCATATAATGACATGCTGATGTGCCTTGATGGAAGACCCGCGGCCAAGGTCACCTTTAATTTCGTCCCGTCGCTTATATATCAAATGCAGCTCTACCTTCAGGGCAAAAGCGATGACTTCTTGGAGCTTAGCAGGAAACAGGCGCATGAGCTGTCAAATCCGGAAAAAGAATTTATACTGACCCATTTCTTCAGCTGTCACTGGCCTACAATGGTTGAACCATACCAGAGGTACGCGCAATTGCTGGCCTTGAGGGGCAGAGACCTTCCCCTCGCCGAGGCGCCGAGCGTGAGAAGCCGTTTTTCAAACCAAGACATACTGGACCTCCAGGTCTGGTTCAACCTGACATGGATGGGTTTTGCGGCAAGAAAAAGGCCATTCGTAAACAGTTTGCTGCAAAAGGGAAGGCTGTTCACAGAGGAAGAAAAGACAAGGCTTCTTGACATGCAAATGGAAATAATGGGCGAGGTCATGCCTGGTTATGAAAAAAAATGGGCCGATGGTCAGATCGAGATCAGCACAAGCCCATTTTATCATCCGATACTGCCCTTGCTCATGGATACAGATTACGCCAAAAGATGCGCATCTGAGACAAGGCTCCCGCAACGTTTTGCATACCCATCAGATGCCGAGGGCCAGATAGAAAAGAGCAGGGATTTCTTTCTGGATGTATTCAAAAAAGCGCCTCGGGGACTCTGGCCGTCAGAGGGCTCCGTGGCCCCGGAACTGGTTCCAATCTTGAGTGAGCTCAATTTTTCATGGGCCGCCACAGATGAAGCGATCCTATATAAATCCCTTGACAGAGTGGAACCTGACAGCCTGTTTCAGCCTTACAGAGTCGAAATATCAGGCCGCTGTGTCGATATGATATTCAGGCACCATGAACTTTCGGACCTCATAGGCTTTGTCTATAAAGGAAATGACCCAAAGATAGCGGCCGCGGATTTCATCTCAAGGCTCAAGGAGATCAAGGGCAGGCTTTCCAATATGGGACGCCAGCCATTTGTGGCTGTCATACTGGACGGGGAAAACCCTTGGGAATATTATATAGATGGCGGCGAGGGATTTCTTGGCACGCTTTACGACGGCATCAGCCAGGATCCAGATTTTGAACTTGCGACAGTGAGCGGGTATCTGGACCGGCATCCGCCCTCCAAAACCCTTAAACGGCTCCACACAGGCTCATGGATAAATGGTGATTTTGGAATATGGATAGGCGGCGGAGAAGAAAACAAGGCCTGGGATGCCCTCGGAGCAGCGCGTTCATCCATAGAAAGTGCCGCCATATCAGGGAGGTTAGACAAAAAAGCCAGGGCCATGGCCATGGAATCCATTTTCGCGGCGGAAGGAAGCGACTGGTTCTGGTGGTATGGCGACAAATTCTCCACCAACTACGCCTATGAATTTGACAACCTATTCCGCGCCCATCTGCAACAGGCGTACAAATGCCTTGACATGCCGATCCCGCCCGGCCTTTCCGACCCCATCAGACATCCCATGCCGGCCATACCCGCCGTCAGACCCCTTGCGTTCATCCATCCGCAGATAGACGGCAAAATAAGCTTCTACTGGGAGTGGAACGGCGCAGGGTCAATCTCTCTGGCCGGACAGGATAGCTCGATGCACAGGGGCGAGACGGAACTGGATGCGATCCAGTATGGCTTCAACCTCGACTATTTCTTCATAAGGCTTGATCCGAGAAAAAAACGCTTTCAAGGCTGGCCAGCCGGGCTTGACATAAGCATATCCCTGGCCACATCGGCAAATAAGATAATCATAGACGCAAAACCAGACCAGGATAAAAGTGCGCAAAAGATCGCCGGGTGGCTATGCCGTGTAAGAAAGAATGGCATGGATGCGCCGCTGCATGAATCTGGTATTATCTATGCAATAGACGAGCTTGCGGAATTCGCCGTACCCTTCGCCTTTCTGGACATCGTCGCCGGCGAAGAGTTAACATTCAATATCAAGACGGTAAGAAACGAGGTGGTACAAGACACGTGGCCCAGAAGTGGCTTTGTATCACTTATAGCGCCAGACGCAGACTTTGAAAACCGTCTCTGGCTGGTTTAAAGGAGCGTCAATATGCCTGAACTGCGCAGGGACCCAATAATTGGAAGATGGGTGATCATAGCCAAGGAGCGCGGCAAACGTCCATCCGACTTCGTGATAGAGGAAGAAAAGACAAAGGATGGCTTTTGCCCGTTGTGCCCTGGAGGTGAGCACACCACCCCGCCCGAGGTCCTGGCCTATGGAAGGCCGGGATACGCGCCCAATACACCGGGCTGGACCTTGAGAGTAGTGCCCAACAAATTCCCGGCCCTGGTCATAGAAGGCGATCTGGACAAACAGGGAGAGGGCATTTATGACATAATGAATGGCATAGGCGCCCATGAAGTCATAATAGAGACCCCAAGACATGGCGAGACCATACCCCAAATGACCCAGGACCAGGTCAAACTGATATTTCTGGCCTATAGGGATAGAATAGTTGATCTCGCAAGGGACATAAGATTCCGCTACATAATCATATTCAAGAACTTCGGCCGTGCGGCCGGCGCCTCTCTTGAACACTCCCACTCGCAGCTCATAGCCCTTCCCATCGTGCCTCAATTGATCCAAGAGGAGATAACGAGCTCGCTTCGTTATTTTGAATACAAGGAAAGATGCGTATTCTGCGACGTAATACATCAGGAGCTTTCTGACGGCAGCCGGGTCGTATGCGAGAACAAGGATTTTGTGACCATAGCCCCGTTTGCGCCAAGGGCGCCGTTTGAGATGTGGCTCCTGCCAAAAAAACACCGCTCTTCCTATGTATCCATGGATGACTGGCTCTTCGGCTCCCTTGCCGGCATATTCCTTGAGACCATGCGCCGTCTGAACAAGGCCCTGCCGAGGGTGCCCTATAACTACATGCTGCACACCTCACCGCTCAGGGACCAAACAATGGAATACTACCACTGGCACATCGAGATAATGCCGAAACTCACCATGGTGGCAGGGTTTGAATGGGGGACCGGATTTTATATAAACCCCACGCCACCCGAGGAATCGGCCAAATTTTTACGTGAAATAGACATGGGAATCCAATAAAAACAGGGATGGCCGCAGATATTACAAACAAAATATATGGAATCCATAATAGAGGTGGATTATGAGTGATGAGAAAAAAAAGATACTGGTCGTAGACGATGAAGAAAGCATACAGCTTCTCTATAAGGACGCGCTCGAAGAGGATGGGTACGACATCCAGTCCGCCATGAACGGAGATGAGGCGCTCAGACTTTTTGACGGCTACCGGCCCGATCTCGTAATTCTGGATATAAACATGCCGGGCATGGATGGAATAGAAGTCCTTCGCCAGATGAAACAGAAAAGGCCTGACACGCCGGTCATATTGAGCTCCGCATATCCAGAATACAAACAGGACCTGGCATCATGGGCCTCTGACGATTATATTGTAAAATCATTCAATCTGGACGACCTCAAGGAATCGGTTAAGAGACATCTTTCAAAAGAAAAGGCCTGAAAGGCCCACCCTTATTAAAGGACACCATGCACGAGCTGCTTGAAGACAAACCCGGCAAGAAGGCACTGCTTCTTGGGAATGAGGCCATTGTACGCGGGGCCATGGAGGCAGGCCTCGCAGTCTCAGCCGCCTATCCCGGGACCCCGTCATCGGAAATAGGAAACAGCCTCTCCGGCATAGCGCGGGACCAGTCGAGCGGCCTCTACTTCGAATTTTCCATAAATGAGAAGGTCGCCATGGAGCTGACCGCTGCTGCTGCGGCCTGTGATCTTAGAAGTCTGACATGTCTCAAACACGTCGGCCTCAACGTGGCCTCGGACGTGCTCGTGACCCTCGCCTATATCGGCGTAAAGGCCGGGATGGTGATAGTCTGCTCGGATGACCCTTCGCTGCACTCAAGCCAAAACGAACAGGACAACCGTGCTTATGCAAGGCTCGCAGACCTTCCTATGCTTGAGCCTTCGTCGCCCCATGAGGCCAAGGAAATGGCCAAAGAGGCCTTTGAAATTTCAGAGACGCTGGGGCTCCCCGTAATCTTGCGTACAACCACCCGTACTTCCCATGTAAGGGGGCCGGTTGAATACGGGCGTCTGCCAGAGTCAAAAAAGACAAGGGGCCTGTTCCAAAAAGACCCGGAGCGATGGGTGGCCATACCGACATTTGCAAAACCAAGACACAAAGTGCTAGCAGACCAGATGAAAAAGGCCGAGAGGCTTTCAACATCAAGCAGATTCAACTGGAAAAACGGCTGTGGCAAGACAGGCATAGTCGCATCCGGAGCGTCGGCATGCTATGTCGCCGACGCGATTCATGACCTTAACTGCGCAAAAGACGTCACATTCCTGCGCCTTGGTTTCACATACCCGCACCCTAGAGACCTGATCGCCGGATTCTTGAAAGACATGGAAAAGGTCCTTGTGGTGGAGGAGCTCGAGCCCTTTCAGGAGCTTGCGATTAAGGCCATCGCCCAGGAAGAAGGGCTGGCGGTCCCGATATACGGCAAGGACGGCAAGGACGGCGGATACCTGCCAAGATTGTATGAATTCACCCCGCAACAGGTTAGAAATGCGATAGCCAGACTCCTTGGCCTGGATATAAAAAGAAGCGGGCTTCCCGATCTGTCAGGCCTCCCGGAGCTGCCCAGGCGCCTTGCCGGCCTTTGCCAGGGCTGCCCTCATGCACAGACATATGGGGCCGTAAAAGAGGCCCTGAAAGAACTGGACATCGAGAAAGACACCATCTGCCCAACCGACATAGGCTGTTACCTCATAGGCGTCCTGCCACCCATTCAAATGGGTGACTATCTCATATGTATGGGGTCAAGCGCCGGGACGGCCATGGGCTTTTCGGTCGCCACAGACCGCAAGGTGGTCTCCTTCATAGGCGACTCAACGTTTTTTCATGCCGGCATCCCGCCTCTTATCAACGCCGTCTATCACGGCCACAGGTTTTGCCTCGTCATAATGGACAATTCAATCACGGCCATGACCGGCCACCAACCAAACCCTGGAACCCCTGAACATGACCGCCGCCGGGTATCTATCGAACAGGTTGTAAGGGGCTGCGGGGTTAAAAATCTCGTAAAGATAAACCCCTATAAAAAAAGAGAGTCGATCGATACAATAAAAACCGTTCTGGCAAAGGACGAGCTATCCGTAATAATCTCAGAGGCGCCGTGTGTCCTGCACGCAAAAAGGATGGAAGGCAAAAAATGAAACGCATAAAGATACTCCTTACCGGAGTCGGCGGGCAGGGCACACTTCTTGTGTCAAGACTCATCGGAGAGGCCGCCTTGATGGAAGGCGTGCCGGTGAGCCTAAGCGAGATCCATGGCATGGCCCAGAGAGGCGGGGTGGTCGAGTCGACCGTTATGCTGGGCGGCATCGAAGGCCCTATCATCTCAGAGGGGGAGGCCGATATACTTGCCGGATTTGAACCACTCGAGACCTTCAGGGCGCTGAAATATTGCTCCACAGAGACTGTGATCATCACAAATACCGCACAGACGCCGCCCCTTACGGTAAAAATAGGCATGGAGGCCTACCCCGACACGCAGACATGGTTTGATTTCATGAAGAGGACATTTCCTACGATCTATGCCTGTGACGCGCATGAGCTCGCGCTAAAGGCAGGTTCGGCCCAAGCGGCCAACATGGTCCTTCTGGGCATCCTTATGGGCGCCGGTCTCATGCCCATATCCAGTAGCTGCATGATGGAGAACATAAAGACCAAAACCAAACTCTGCCTTGCGGCGATAAACATAAAGGCATTTGAAATGGGCATGGAGATAGCTTCTTCATAGATGAGACCTGAGCAACCAGCCCTCAAAAGCATCCTTGAAGGCATGTTGCTGGCCGCC
>JAJYLJ010000074.1 GCA_021787835.1 Deltaproteobacteria bacterium
CTCGTTGCAGATGTCGGCAATCGGACGGCCCTTCAAGCCCTCAAGAATGATTGCCGTCTTGGTCTTTGCATCAAACTTGCGTCGCTGCATGGCTGGTGGTCTCCTTTTCTCCAGCCACATTTTACTCTCTTAATCCGGCCTCTGTCTATAACGAGGTCAGTATACGGTCCCCTTCTTCCCTTTAATCACGAAATGGGGGGGGGGCGGTCAAGGCTCCTATATTTGCGCGCTCAGAATCCAATAGGGGAATGCGTATTGGGGATAATTGTGTGGGAATTCTCGTGATTATTATCGTTTGATTTATATGAGCTTTTCTGTATAATGTTCCAAGCTAAGCGGCAAGCCTCTTAAGGGAAAATAATCACAGGAGAATTAAGATGGCCAGATAGAAGACTTTTCGCGTTGGAGCTTTGAATATTGTTCTCGATTTTTTATCCTACCAGTTTATGCTATCTGAACGGAGACGCTTGAAAAGTTAATTCCGCTTAGTCCCTGTTTCAAAACCGATCCGTCTAAGGCGTTTTTTTTACAAGAAGCAAATCTCTCTGTTATATTTATAGAACCTGTTAGAGTACGGCTGGCGGATATTTCGACGAGCCCCAGAGATGACTGATAAATGTTAGCCGCCCGCACAGAAATTTTTTCTTTTAGTAAAGAAGTCCCGCGTCGGCGGCTTAGTTGCGACGGCATTTTAGCATAAGGGCTTTAGGAAATCGGAGACAAAAGTGACTACATTTACATCGGTTTTGAATCCCGGAACGAAGCAGGCCTCTGAAATTCTAAGCTCGTTTTATATCATGCTGGGTGTCGCCGCTTTTATCTTTGCTATTGTCACAGGATTGACGGCGTACGCAGTCATCAAATTTCGCCGCAGGAAAGGTCAGGCTCCGAAGCAGTTCAATGAAAATGTTAGACTGGAAGTCCTCTGGATAGCTATACCTACCCTTATAGTCAGCGGGCTCTTTGTTGTAGCCGTCTGGGTTATGTGGGAGGTGAACCCGTCGATACTCGGCAAAAAACCCGACCTCACGGTGGTAGCGCATCAATGGTGGTGGGAACTGCATTATTCACCATCAGGAGTAACGGCGGCCAACGAGATACACCTGCCAGTGGGCCAAAAATTGCTCATAAGGTTCAAGTCCGCCGACGTCATACACACTTTTTGGGTCCCGTCATTCGGACAGAAGATCGATGTCATCCCCGGACATCCTAACCATCTCTGGCTGACTATCGAGCATCCGGGTCTCTACCTGGGCCGCTGCAATTCGTTCTGCGGTTTAGGGCACGCTCATATGGGGATAATGGTTGTCGCGCAGTCTCCCGAGGATTTCAACGCATGGCTCGCGCATCAGCAGCAACCGGCCCCGCCCCCATCTACGGATCAGGCAAAGAAGGGCTTTCAGGTCTTTATAAATAAAAACTGTGGCATCTGCCACATGACCGGGATAGGTCCCGACCTGATGCACGTGGGCAGCCGGGAAACCCTGGCTGCGGGTACGCTTTCCAATACACCGGCAAACATGGCCAAATGGCTTAAAGATCCCCAGGCCATAAAAATGGGCGTCAAGATGCCCAACAACGGCCTTACAACTGACCAGATTACATATCTGACGGCCTATCTTGAAGGATTGAAATGAACAACGAAACCAGTGCTTCTAAAACGGCTGAAAGCATTCTGGATGTCCTGGAATACAAGGGCCTACTAAGCTGGATTTCCTCAGTGGACCACAAACAGATCGGCATCATGTATTTCGTTACATCGCTGCTGTTTCTTCTGGTTGGGGTGTCAGAAGCTATGGTCATGCGCACCCAGCTTATTAAACCAAATAATCACTTGCTCTCCCCCGTAACCTACAACCAGGTCTTCTCGATGCACGGCACCACTATGGTATTTCTGGCGGTCATGCCCCTGCTCATCGGCTTCATGATCTATTTTGTGCCTTTGATGATAGGCGCCCGCGACATGGCATTCCCGCGTATGAACGCCCTTGGTTACTGGCTATACCTGATGGGCGGACTCCTATTGTATTTCAGCTTTTTTACTGGAGATACCCTTCATATGGGCTGGTCTGCCTATGCGCCGCTGACGGAGACCAATTATTCGATGAACAAGTATATGATTGGCACCGGTGTAGATTACTGGATCATAGGCATCCTTCTGACCGGGGCAGGATCGATAATGTCGTCGATAAATATCCTCGCAACCGTTGCCTTCCTCCGCACGCCAGATATGAAACTGAACCTGGTGCCGTTGTTCGTATGGATGTCGGCGGCCAATGCCGTCCTAATTCTCCTTGCTGTGCCTGCGCTGAATGTCGCGCTGGTGATGCTATTTATCGACAGGCATCTGCACGGGTTCTTTTTCAATCCTGTGGCCGGGGGCGAACCCCTGCTGTGGGAACATTATTTCTGGTTTTTTGGCCATCCGGAGGTTTATATCCTGATACTGCCCGGCTTCGGGATAATCTCGGAGGTGATCCCGGTCTTCTCACAAAAACCGATCTTCGGTTACGCATTTTTGGCCGTCGCCACAATAGCGATTGCCTTTTTAAGCTTCGGCGTCTGGGCGCATCACATGTTTGCGACCGGAATGGACCGGACAGTCTATTATGTCTTTGCCCTGGCGAGCATGCTGATAGCCATTCCCACCGGGGTCAAGATTTTCAACTGGATCGCTACCATGTGGGGAGGCTCGATTAAATTCGAAACGGCCATGATGTTTGCCGTCGCGTTCATAATGCAGTTCACGATTGGCGGGCTGTCCGGAGTGGCTTTTGCCACCGTGCCCATAGACTGGGCGCTTACCCACACTTATTTCGTGGTTGCCCATTTCCATTACACTCTGCTCGGAGGCACTCTTTTTACCGTGATGGCGGGATTTTATTACTGGTACCCCAAGATCACTGGCCGGATGCTTTCGGAAATGCTGGGCAAAATACAATTCTGGCTTATGGTGATCGGCTTCAACGGCACATTTTTCATTCTTTTCTTCGCGGGGCTTGAAGGAATGCCCCGCAGGGTCTACACGTATCGAAACCTTCCATATCTGGCGAACATCAATCTTATATCGTCCCTCTCTGCTTACGTTCTCGCGCTGGGAATCCTGCTCTTTTTTATCAATCTGGTCGTAAGCCTTAAGAAAGGGAAGTTGGCAGGGGACAATCCATGGGACGGCTGGACCCTGGAATGGGCCACGACCTCTCCGCCTCCGCCTCACAACTTCGACCGCATCCCGCCTGTCCGAAGCCTCAGGCCTCTATTGGACCTGAAAAGAGAGCGAGCGGGCGCTGGAGCATTGGATTTTTATGAGGGGGAAAACGGATGAACAAGGTCAGATTCGGGATGCTTCTTTTTGTGGCATCAGAATCGGTTTTTTTTATACTGCTGATGATCGCCTACATGGTTTATCACGTCAGTTCGCCGAGCGGGGCGGATGCATCCCGTTACCTTGACGTCACCAGGACCGCGGTTTTCTCCGCGGCTCTTTTCGCCAGCAGTTTTACAATCTGGCAGGCCGGAATTAAATCCAGGACAGGCAGCCCTCGGGCAACGCTTGCATGGATTGCGGCCACAATTGTATTAGGAACGGCATTTTTAGTGGGTGAAGGCACTGAATATACGGATATCATCAGCAAAGGCATAACCGTCAACCGCGATCTGTTTGGAACAACTTTCTTTACTCTTACCGGTTTTCATGGCCTCCATGTCTTTGTAGGCCTTGTCTTGCTGAGTTCTCTTTTCGGCATTGGATTGAAGCGGGGCGCCGGGGTGGGCCGCCTTCCGGCATTTGAAAGCGTCACGATCTACTGGCACTTCGTCGATACGGTATGGATTTTCATATTTACCATCGTTTATCTGTGGGCGCTGCGATGACCACCATTCAGCTTTTTGAGGAAGCCTGGGATTTGAAGCTCTCAGTGATCATTGGGTGTGCGGCACTTATCCTGGCTTATTTGTGGGTAGTCCGTTTCAGGCTGAATTTGAAGACGATGTTTTTCGTGGCGGGCGTGGTTCTCATGCTGCTGACACTGATCGGACCGTTGGATTTTCTCGGGGATGATTACCTTTTCAGCGCCCATATGCTGGAACACATTTTGCTCGAACTAGCAGTGCCACCGCTTCTCCTGCTCGGTCTCCCGGCGGAGCCGGTCGAGTCACTCTTGTCCATTGGGTTCGCGGCCAAAACAGAGCGGTTCCTCCGCAGGCCGGTTGTAGCATTGCTTCTCGGGGTGGGAACCCTGTGGCTGTGGCATGCGCCCGTGCTTTATAACGCGGCGCTGAACAATGAAGGTATTCACGCAGTGCAGCATCTGAGCATGCTGGTTACAGGGACAATATTCTGGTGGCCCGTTTTTAGCCCATTGCCATCCAGCCGGCTTTTACCAATCGCAGGAGCGGTTTATGTTTTTATCGCCATGTCGGTCGATATGATTTTGGGAATACTTCTGACCTTTATGCCATTGGGATTCTATCCCAAGTACATGCGCCTGGCCAACGGCGCCGGCATTTTCCATTTTATCCGCACGGCCTGGAAGCTGACCCCCCAAGAGGACCTCAACCTGGGCGGCATGTTCATGTGGATTATCGGCGGACTGTTTTATTTCACCGCGCTGCTGGTAGAGATTACCCGTCTTTATTGGAATCGCGAGGAACGGGTTTTTGGAGAGATGGTATCAGGAAGACTCGTTAGAAATCACGATTATTACATTCAGGAAAAACCGGCTGGCTGGAACGTTCCGAAGCCGGAATTCATACCATCTCCAACTTACTGGCCGTTCGTGCTCTCGCTGGGGGCGACGCTTATGGGGCTCGGCCTCCTGACATCGATGATTATATGCGTTACGGGACTAATCCTCTTTATTGTCGCCATTGTGAAATGGACAGGAGATATCTACGATGAAGAACGACAATGAAAATATGCTCCACCGGTCGGGCGAAGCAGACTTCGGCAGGCGCCGTTTTCTAAGCCGGGTGGGTATGGCCGCCGGAGCCCTGATCGCGGTTGCCATGGGGTTACCGGTAATCGGCTACATCCTGAAGCCGTCTCTTCCAAAGATGCGGCGGCAGTGGGTGCCAGTGGGCCAGATAAATCAGTTTAACATCGGCGATACGGTTTTCGTCTCATTTACAAATCCTTCGGCAACGGCTTGGGCTGGTGTAACCGGCAAGACAGGGGCTTGGGTGCGCAGGGTTGCAGACAGCGATTTTATCGCTTTCGTTATCAATTGCTCCCACGAAGGTTGCCCTGTACGCTGGGAAGCCTCTACCAAAATGTTTTTTTGTCCCTGTCATGGCAGCGTTTACTATGAGGACGGGGTTGTGGCGGCGGGCCCTGCACCCATAGCTCTTCAGCGCTTCAAGGTTAGGGTGCGCGGCGGACAGGTTGAGCTTCAAACCCGCCCCATCCCTATCACATGATTTCGGGGATAGAAAACGAAAATGAAACTGTCGGAAAAATTTTTGCAATGGCTGGAGTCAAGAACCGGCCTCGTGAAATTGATTGTATCGCAGGCCGTCCATCCGGTCCCGCCCGGGGCCAGGTGGAAATACGTTTTTGGCAGTGCGGTACTGACGGCCTTTATCCTGCAGGTTGTCACCGGGGTCGGGCTGCTGACGACCTATGTATCTTCGTCAGGCGGCGCTTATCAAAGTCTAAAGCAGATCGACAGCTCTCAGTTGGGCACATTCCTCAGGGGCATGCATTGGTGGGGCGCATCCGCCATGGTAGTCATGATCATTATCCACCTCTGCAGAGTTTTCCTCACCGGCAGCTATAAGTTTCCGCGGGAAGCGAACTGGCTCACTGGCGTATTGCTGCTTGGGCTAACAATTGTGATGGCTTTCAGCGGTCAGATAATGCGCTGGGACCAGGATGCGATTTGGTCTCTGGTGGTGGGGGCCGACATGGCCGGACGCGTTCCCTTGATCGGCAATTGGCTTGCGCATTTTATGATAGGCGGCGAGGTGCTGGGCTCCGATACCCTGAGCCGAATCTTTGACGTGCATGTCTTCGTCGTTCCTCTTTTGATCGCATCGGTGGTCGGCCTGCATCTTTACCTGGTGCTGTATAACGGAGTATCCGAGCCTCCGGTGCCGGGGCAAACGGTTAACCCCGCGACGTACCGTTCGGAATACGAGGACATGCTCCGGAAAAAAGGCGTCCCTTTCTGGCCCGAAGCCGCCTGGCGCGATATGATTTTCTCCGTTGCGGTTGTCGCCGGTATCCTGCTTTTAGCCTGGATAGCCGGCCCGCACAAGCTTGGCAAGCCGCCCGACGCTTCGCAGGTGATTGCGCATCCAATGCCGGACTGGTATCTCTTGTGGTTTTACGCCATGCTGGCACTTCTGCCGCATTCTTTGGAGAATTATATTATTGTCGCGGCGCCTATTTTGATAGTCCTGGTCCTCGTTTTCATCCCGCTTAATAACCGCGGAGAGCGGCATCCGGTGAAAAGACCTCTTGAGGTTACCGCTCTGATATTCGTAATCTCGGCTCTTGGCGCTTTTACAATGGCGGGGAAGCAGGAGCCGTGGTATCCGCATTTCAATGCCGCTCCCCTGACAGCCGACATAATAGGGGCTTCTTCCGGTCCGGTTTATGATGGGGCTATGGTATTCAACGAAAAAGGCTGTATTTACTGCCATACGATAGAGGGCCACGGAGGAAAAAGAGGGCCGGACCTGACCTACATTGCCGACCGGCTTACCCGCAATCAATTAACGCTGCGCTTCATGAATGGCGCGTATAACATGCCGGTATTCGCCCACACTCTTACCACGACGGATACCGAAGACCTGCTGGAATTTTTGTCAACCCGGAAAAGACCGGGCTATACGGTAGGCAAGCAACTGTCGGCTGTACGGTCCGCCGGGCCGCCCTCCCAGGCGGTATCGACCGCAAGCGAGGGGCTTGCGATCGCAAAAAGCAAGGGATGCCTTGGTTGCCATTCCACGGACGGTAAACCGATGATAGGGCCGAGCTGGAAGGGTATATACGGTAGCAAGGTAACCGTAATCATAAACGGAAAGCGCGTGGTCAAAACCGTAGATGAAAACTATCTCAAGTTCATGATAACAAACCCCGACGTCTGGATCGTGAAGGGATATCAGCCCATAATGCCCAAAATATCGCTTTCGCCGGGACAGGTGGATAAAATCATTGCATATATAAAGACCCTGAAATGAAATCCCTTCGGCTATCTAACCTTGGACCTCCTCGGTCTGCTTAAGTGAAATGTCAATCTGATATCCGAACTGCCAGCAGACTCTTCTGAGAAAACCGTCTTATGTCGTCCCTATATCTTAATGAAGCACAAGGAAACAGGCATAACGAAGAGCGGCTATTACGGTTTTTCTTGGACGACATTTTTCTTCGGTTTTTTTCCCGCGTTGTTTCGTGGTGACTTCATTACCTTTATTGGTGGCTTTGTCATATCCATAATTATTGGGATATTAACATGGGGTATCGGCTACCTTTTTATAGGCTTGATATGGGCCTTTATGTACAATAAATACAGAGCTGGCCTGGAAAATTTGGACAGTTGCATAAGTGATAAAGCTGCTCTAAACTGAGGACGTTTGGCATTCAGAAAGGAGCGGCGAGTATGACGAAGAGACCGAGAAGGAACCACGCGGCGGGATTCAAGGCGAAGGTGGCGCTGGAGGCGATCAAGGGCGAGCGGACTTTGGCGGAGTTGGCCGAGCGTTTTCAGGTGCACCCTAACCAGATTACGGAATGGAAGAAGCAGCTTTTGGAGCGTGCGGAGGAGGTGTTCGAAAGAGAGCGGAAGCCCGACTCCGAGCCTGAGGTCAAGGAGCTTCACGCCAAGATAGGCCAGCTTTCGATGGAGAACGATTTTTTATCCAAAGCGCTCGGGCGCGTGGGCGAACCGAGCGCAAAGAGATGATAGACCGGTCGCATAAGTTACCGTTGATGCGTCAGGGCAATATCCTTGAGCTTTCGCGGTCGAGCCTGTATTACGAGGCCTTGCCCGTCAGGCCCCGCGATTTGGAGATGATGCGGATAATCGACGAGCTTCACATGAAGCACCCGCACATGGGCAGCAGGAGCATGCGGGACCGACTCCGCGACCGGGGCTATCCCAAGGTTGGGCGCGGGCATGTAAGCACGCTGATGAAGAAGATGGGCATCGAGGCCCTGTACAAGAAGCCCCGGCTCTCGGAGCCTCACCCGGAGCACAAGGTCTACCCGTACCTGCTCCGGGGCCTGGAGATAACCCATGCCAATCATGTGTGGGCGACGGACATAACCTACCTGCCAATGGCGAAGGGCTTCTGCTACCTCGCGGCGGTCATAGACTGGGCGAGCCGCAAGGTGCTTGCGTGGCGGCTGTCGAACACCCTGGACGCCTCGTTCTGCATTGATGCGCTGGAAGAGGCCATCGCGCTTTACGGCGTTCCGGAGATATTCAACACGGACCAGGGCAGCCAGTTCACGTCGGAGGAGTTCACGAGAATACTCATAAACAACGGTATATCTATCAGCATGGACGGCAAGGGCCGGTGGAGGGACAACGTATTAGTGGAGCGGCTATGGAAGAGCGTGAAATACGAGGAAGTTTATCTGAAGGCCTACGGCTCAATCGCCGAGGCGAGGAAAGGGCTGGGCGAGTACTTCGAGTTCTACAACAACAGGCGGCACCACCAGGGGCTTGACAGCAAAACCCCGGACATGGTTTACTTGGCCACCCTACCGAAGGAGCAGGTAGCTGCATGAACAGGGCAGCTTATCACTTAAAAACGGCTCCCAACTGTCCAAACAAACCCGACCACCTCGTACTACACGCGAAAACTTATCGAGCGTGGCTATGTATTTGCCGGCGGGGAAGCTGATAATGCGGGCGCCTCATATGCTCTTGGTGTCACTATGCTGGCCTCAACCGTTAATTACGAGCAACAGGAAGAATTGACAAGGAAATGTCCCTACTGCGCTGAAATAATAAAAAAGGAAGCTACTATCTGTAGGTATTGTAAAAAAGATTTACCGCCGATCAATGTTGACAGAGAAAAAACACTAAAGGAAGCAAATACATTTATGGCTAGTTTGTCTGATAGCGATAAGGAAAAATTCGAGAAATACATTCAAATGACACAAGCTGAAAGACGGAAGGATTGTTTTGCATGCAGAGGCGAAGGCGCAAGCTGCGCCATGTGCGAGGCTACTGAAGCAAAGCTAAGCTCTTATATCGAAGCCAAGAATGTTTTAACAGCGTACACGGACAAGTGACAGAGGCGCAGAGGATATTTTCAGACCTTTTTCAGACCCTACGAAAAAGAGGTTAGCCAGTTTAGGCTAACCTCTTGATTTTATTGGTAGGCGGGAGCGGGATTGAACCGCTGACCTACGGCTTGTAAGTCCCTTCTCCGAGTACCGTACCTATTATTATGATTTGTAAAGACCCTTTATAATTCAATAGTTACGAATAACAGACTTGTCATCACTACCTGCCAATTAC
>JAJYLJ010000075.1 GCA_021787835.1 Deltaproteobacteria bacterium
ATAGCCTCATGGGGAAAGAGTGCAATGGGGGGCTTGACGGCTGGATATTTTTCACCGGCCTTGCTAAATTAGCAAAAATGATAACCATCCGGAATCTGGTCAAGGACTACAAGGGCCTGAGGGCCCTTAACGGCATAAACTTGGACGTCCATGAGGGTGAGGTCTTTGCGTATCTGGGCCCTAACGGTTCGGGCAAGACAACCACCATAAAAATACTTGCGGGCATTACAAGGCCCAGCTCCGGCCAAGCGGTTTTAAACGGTTTTGATATCGAGCGCGAGCCGATAACGGCCAAATTTCAGTGCGGCTATGTCCCGCAGGCCACAAACCTCGACGCCGAGCTTACCGTGTACGAAAACTTGGACATCCACGGGATGCTCTTTTCGATGAACCGGCAGAAAAGGGAGGAAAAAATAGCCGGTCTTCTTGACTATGTGGGCATGACGCAGCGCAGGGACAGCCTCATAAGGGAATTGTCCGGCGGTATGAAACGCAGGATAATGGTGGCCAGGGCGCTTATGCACGAGCCCAGGATATTATTTCTCGACGAACCCAGCATCGGGCTTGACCCGAACATCAGGCGTAAGATATGGGCCCTTGTAAAAAAAATAAAGATGGACGGGGCTACGGTGTTTCTGACCACCCACTATATAGAAGAGGCCGAATTCCTTGCCGACAGGGTGGCGTTTCTTGATTATGGAAGGATTGTGGCAATCGACACACCGTCAAGGTTGATGGCCGGCCTCGGGACCTGGGCCATAGACGAGATAACCGATAACCGCATAGAGACCCATTACTTCAAGGACCAGGAAGCGGCCCGCGTCTATATAACAAAATCAGGGGCCGCGCTGACCTTGAGGCGCGTGAATCTCGAAGACGCCTTTGTCGCCCTTACCGGGAAGAAGGTGAAGTAATGAGGGGCTGGTTCGCCATCTATTACAGGGAACTTCTTATCCTCAAAAGGAAATTTTTCAGGCAGGCCGCCTCCATGTCGGTTTCCCCTATACTGTATCTTGTGGCCTTTGGGTTCGGCATGGGCAGGCACGTCACCTTCAACGGCAGGACCTATCTTGAATTTCTTATCCCGGGGCTCGTTGCCATGAGCAGCATGACCCAGGCGTTCGCCATAGCCGGCGAAATAAACATAGCCCGTTTTTATTGGCGCATATTTGAGGAATTCCAGGCGGCCCCGATCCACCACCTCGCCTATGTGACGGGAGAGGTCCTGGCCGGCCTTACAAGGGCGCTCATGTCAAGCCTGATAATCATAGGCCTTTCCCTTACAATCGGCGTGGCCCTTTCTTACAACATATACTTTTGGCTAGCCCTGACCTTAAACGCCATGTTTTTCGCCTCCCTCGCAGTCTGCCTCGCCATGCTGGTGCGGTCCCATGCCGATCAGATGCTCCTTACGAATTTTGTGATAACCCCCATGGGCTTTCTCGGCGGCACGTTTTTCCCGATCGACAGGATGCCGGTCTGGGCCCAGAAGTGCCTGTCCATCCTTCCGATCACGCATGCCGCAGCCGCCATGAGGGCCGCATGCCTTGGCGGCCGTCCAGACACGTATTCATATATTCTCCTCTTCGGGCTTTGGGTCATCGCCTTTAGCGCCGCGGTCTATGTTGTAAGAAAGGCCAGGGACTGAAGGCCGCCGTCACGGATTAGGATTCATTCGCTCGAAATAACTAAATATTGACATTTATAGATAAAATATACTATATCTAGTATAAATCCATACTCACACAGGGTGATATATCATGCAAACCAAGGCAAGCAAGACCAAAAAAGGCGCGGACGGTACCGCGACCACTCCTGAAAAATGCCATGACCCGCTCAAGACATCACTTCCGCTTAGCAAAAATTCGGTTACGGTTCTTGCCAGGCGCTATCTCCAAAAAGATGAGCAGGGAAGGGTCATCGAACGGCCTGAAGACATGTTTAAAAGGGTGGCCGCCGCAATCGCCGGGGCCGAGGCCCTCCACGATGAAAAGGCGGATATAGAGGCCCTGACCGAGACGTTTTATGAGCTTATGACATCATTGCGCTTCATGCCCAACTCTCCCACGCTCATGAACGCCGGAAGAGAGCTGGGCCAGTTGTCGGCTTGTTTCGTCCTGCCGGTTGAGGACTCCATCGAGAGCATATTTGAAACGGTAAAGCACACGGCCATGATCCACAAGAGCGGCGGAGGGACTGGTTTTTCATTTTCCAGAATCCGCCCCGAAGGAGACAGGGTCAAGAGCACGCACGGAGTGGCGAGCGGCCCCATATCGTTCATGACCATTTTTGATGTGGCCACCGAAACGATAAAACAGGGCGGTACACGCCGCGGGGCGAACATGGGGATATTGAGAGTGGACCACCCGGACATTGAAAAGTTCATCACGGCAAAGACCAAGACCGACAGGCTCAATAATTTTAACATCTCCGTCGCCCTGACCGAAAGGTTCATGGAGGCGGTGGAGCAGGGCGAGGAGTATGGACTGATAAACCCCAAGACCAAACAGGAAACCGGGCGGGTGTCGGCGCCCATGATATTCGACAAGATAGTCGAGGCCGCATGGGCAAGCGGCGAGCCTGGGATAATCTTTCTCGATAGAATAAACCAGAAAAACCCTACCCCGCAGCTTGGCGAAATAGAAAGCACCAACCCATGCGGCGAGCAACCCCTTCTTCCTTATGAATCATGCAATCTGGGCTCGATAAACCTGGGACTGGCGGTAAAGGACGGCTCGATAGACTATCCCGGCCTCAAGGACACGGTCTGGAAGGCCGTGCACTTTCTGGACAATGTTATAGATGTGAATAAATTCCCTCTTGACGAGATCCGCAAGGCCACCCTCAATACGAGGAAGATAGGCCTCGGGGTAATGGGTTTTGCGGACATGCTCATAAAGCTCAATGTACCCTACAATTCAAGCAGGGCGGTGCTGATAGCCGAGGAGATAATGGCCTTCATAGACAAGGAATCGAAGGCCGCCTCGGTTGAGCTCGCCAAAAAACGCGGGAATTTCCCAGCCTATAAGGGAAGCGTTTATGAAAAAACCGCGCCTTACATGCGAAACGCCACCACAACCACCATCGCCCCAACCGGCACAATCAGTATTATAGCGGATACATCGAGCGGAATCGAGCCCATCTTCGCGGTAAGCTATATCAGGAAGGTGCTTGACGGCACCGAACTCATCGAGGCCCATCCGCTTTTTATAAAGGCCATGAAAGAACGGGGTCTTTATACTGAGGACCTGATCAACAGGATAGCAAAGGCCGGTTCCATCCAGGGGTTTGACGAGGTCCCCGAGGACCTAAGGCACATCTTCGTAACATCCATGGACATATCGCCGGAGGACCATATCGCCATCCAGGCGGCGTTTCAACGCAATACGGACAACGCCGTCTCTAAGACGATAAATTTCCCCAACAGCGCCATCAAAGAAGACATCAAGAAGGCCTATTCCCTCGCCTGGCACCAGGGACTCAAGGGCATCACCATATACAGGTATGGAAGCAGGCCGGTGCAGGTCCTGAATCTTAAAAAGGAAGAGGCTAAAACACCTGCCCTGCAGACCGCGCCGCAGCCCGCCAAAAACGGAAAAATCGAACCAAGGCCAAGACCTGCAAGAACCATAGGGGTGACGGAGCGCGTAAGGACGGGCTGCGGGAATCTATATGTAACAGTCAACAGGGATGAAAAGGACATATGCGAGGTATTCGCCCAGATGGGAAAGGCGGGAGGCTGCGCGGCCTGCCAGATGGAGGCTGAAAGCAGGCTCATATCGCTGGCCCTGCGTTCCGGGATAAGGGTTGAGTCCATCATAAAACAGATGATCGGCATCCGTTGCCCGTCTCCGTCATGGCAAGACGGGGAACAGATATTGTCTTGCCCGGATGCCATGGCTAGGGTCATGCGGGGGGTCGCTCAGATAGAAACGGACGGCGCCGTTAAGGAAAAGGCGCTGGCCGCCGGCTCGACTTGCCCTGAATGCGGAGGCGCGCTTGAACCTGAAGGCGGATGCCTTCTTTGCAGGTCATGCGGTTTTTCAAAGTGCGATTAAAATGTCAGGCGCATGGCGCCAATACGCATTAATATAGACAAGCCCATAGGCGCGGATGGCGTAAGCAGGGGACCTTCCTCGCCCGTCTTGCAAAGACGCCTATAATTTTTTAAATATACGGGGCATAAAAAATGGCATTCGCCGATCAAAAAGTCAGTGCATCAAGGTTTGTGCATCTGCATGTCCATACCGAATACAGCCTCCTTGACGGGGCCATAAGGCTAAAAGACCTTTTCCCTGCCGCCAAAAAGTACGGTTATACGGCCGTGGCCATGACAGACCACGGAAACATGCATGGCGTGTTACATTTTTACGAACAGGCCAAGAAGCATGACATCAAGCCAATACTTGGCTGCGAGATGTATGTCGCGCCAAAGGGCATGAAGGACCGGAGCGCAAGGAGCGCAAAGGATGCGGCCTTTCATTTGGTGCTGCTCGCCAGAGACAATGCGGGCTACAAAAATCTCTTGAAGCTCGTGACCATATCCAATTTCGAGGGTTTTTATTACAAGCCGAGAGTGGACCTGGATGCGCTCAGGAAATACAATCGAGGGCTGATAGCCCTTTCGGCGTGTCTCCACGGCGAGATACCCCACAGCCTGCTCCATGAAGGGCTGGATGACGCCAGGAAAAAGGCCGAGGTCTATGCGGGGATATTCGACGGGCGTTTTTATCTAGAGCTTCAGGAAAATACGATCCCTGAGCAGGAAACAGTCAACAAAGGGCTCATCGAGATCGGAAAGGAGCTCGGGCTTCCGCTTGTGGCGACAAACGACTGCCACTATCTAAACGCCAAGGACGCCATGGCTCACGACGTGCTCCTGTGCATCCAGACCAACAGGACCATAAACGATGAGGGCAGGATGCGCTTTTCCACCGACAGCCTTTATTTCGCGCCGCCGGATGAGATGGGCGCACGCTTCGGCTACATACCGGAGGCCCTTGCGACCGCAAGGGAAATAGCCGACAGCTGCGATGTGACGCTTGAGCTTGGCAGACATCACTTCCCGTTGTATCCGATCAAGGAAAACGAGACTTACGAAGGCCTTTTCGAGGCCAAGGCAAGGGATGGGTTCAATCTGTTCCTCGATGAATCCGGGCTTGATGAAGATGCCAGGGCGCTTTACAGGGCGAGGCTCGATGAAGAAATAGCGGTAATAAAAGACAAGGGGTTTGCGTCTTATTTTTTAATAGTCGCGGATTTTATCAACTGGGCGAAGTCGCAGGGGATACCGGTCGGGCCCGGCCGGGGCTCGGCCGCCGGTTCGCTTGTAGCCTACTCGATGGGCATTACCGATATAGACCCGGTCAGATACGGCCTTTATTTCGAACGCTTCTTGAACGCGGAGAGGGCGTCTCTTCCCGATATAGATGTGGATTTCTGCATGAACCGCAGGGATGAAGTCCTGAGCTATGTAACGCAGAGATACGGCGGGGAGGAATTCGTCGCACAGATCATAACCTTCGGCCAGATGAAGGCAAGGGCCGTCATCAGAGACGTGGGCCGCGGGTTAGGCATGCCCTATCCGGTGGTGGATCGCATCGCCAAGCTTGTTCCGCCTGAGCTGAACATCACCCTTGACAAGGCGCTTGAACAAGAACCAAGGCTTAAAGAGCTCGCAGGAAAAGACGAACAGGTCGCCAAGCTCATCGATATAGCGAAGGCGCTTGAAGGGCTGCCTCGTCATGCCTCGACCCATGCGGCAGGTGTTGTCATATCGGACAGGCCCATGGTCGAATATCTGCCGCTTATAAAGGGTCAGAAGGAAGAGACGGTCACGCAGCTGGACATGAAGTGCGTGGAAAAGACAGGTCTTATAAAGTTCGATTTTCTGGGCTTGAAGACGCTTACCGTCATAGACGACACAATAAAGATCATCAAAAAACATATGGGAATAGACGTTAACCTTGGCAGGATCGCACTCGATGATCCGCAGACCTATGCGCTTCTTTCCAAGGGCGATACGACAGGCGTCTTCCAACTTGAAAGCCCGGGGATGAAGGACCTGATCCGGAAGATGCGGCCCTCATCGTTTACCGATCTTGTGGCCCTTGTGGCCCTTTACAGACCAGGGCCCCTTGAAAGCGGCATGGTGGACCAATTTGTAAAGGCAAAGCACGGCGAGATCGAAGTTACATATCTCCTCCCAGAACTGGAGCCGATACTGAAGGAGACTTACGGTGTCATAGTATATCAGGAGCAGGTCATGAAGATCGCCCAGGTGCTCGCCGGCTACAGCCTTGGCGAGGGCGATCTTCTGAGGCGGGCCATGGGCAAAAAAAAACCGGAGGAGATGGCGGCCCAGCGGGACAGGTTTATCTCGGGGGCAGGCAGCCGCGGCATAGCAAAAGACAAGGCGGCCACCATCTTTGACCTTATGGAAAAATTTGCGGGCTACGGCTTCAACAAAAGCCACTCGGCCGCCTACGCGCTCATCTCTTACCAGACCGCATGGCTAAAGGCGCATTACAGGACGCCGTTTCTCGCCTCGCTCCTCTCGAACGAGCTTGGCGACACGGATGGGGTGGTGAAGTTCATAAGCGAGTGCAAGACCCACGGCGTAAAGGTCCTGCCGCCGGACATAAACAGGAGCGAAGAGGGCTTCACCCTGGATGGCGACATGATACGTTTTGGCCTGGCTGCGGTCAAAAACGTGGGCGTAGGGGCGATAGAAGCCATCATAACCGAGCGCACACAAAGGCCCTACCAGAATTTTGAGGATTTTTGTTCGAGAGTGGACTTGAGGAGAGTGAATAAAAGGGTCATCGAAAGCCTTATAAAGTGCGGCGCCTTCGACTCCCTTGGGCACAGGCGGTCGCAACTCATGGAGGTCCTCGATCAAGCCATAGAGGTGGGCCAGTGTGCAAAAAAGGCCTTAAACTGCGGCCAGAAGGGCCTCTTTGACACGCCATCCTGCGTGGATAGCGGCGGACCTGCGGAGACGTTTCTCAAACTTCCCGGCCTTGCCGAATGGACCGAAAGCGAGATGCTGGCAAGAGAAAAGGAAGCGCTCGGCTTTCATATAAGCGGACACCCGCTCGATCCATACAGGGAAGATCTGCAGAAGATGGGCGCAAGTCCCACCGAGGATGTAGCGGGTTTTCAGGACGGCGGCAGGGTTCATCTTGCCGGCATTGTAAAACGAAAAAAGGAGATAACGACAAAAAAAGGTGACCGCATGGCCTTCCTTCTCCTAGAGGACCTTTATGGCTCCATAGAAGTGGTCTGCTTTCCGGAGTTATACGCAAAGGTCAGAGAGACACTTGAAGGCGATCAGCCCATCTGGGTCAAGGGGTTGTGCCAGAAAGACGATGAAGACGCAAGATCGTGCAAGGTGATCGCCGACGCCATCGATCTGGTCGAGGCCGTATGCAGGAAAAAGACATCCGGTCTCATAATAGAATTGAACGGCGAAAAGACCGGCCCCTGGGTCTTGAAGGACTTAAAAGACATCATAAGCCGGCACCCTGGCGAATATGCGGTAAAGCTTGCAATAACCCTGCCTGGCAAGGGCAGGGTTATGCTTAAACTGCCTGAAAATTTTCACGCCTCTCTCGATCCCGGACTGGCCTCGGCGATAAATGACCTTGTGGGCTATAGCGGGTTTCAGGTAGAATACGATCAGAGGGCCGGGGACTTCATTGAAACAGGAGGAAAACAACAGACATGCCCATATTTGACTTCGGCGGCCGCAAGAATACCCAACAGGCCATAGATGTATTGGAACAGGGCCTGAAGACATATAAAGTAAACCAGGTCGTAGTGGCATCGACCTATGGAGACACTGGTCTTGCCGTGGCCAGGCGGCTTCAAGACAAGGGCGTCAAGGTTGTGGTGGTGACCCACAACGCAGGATTCAGAGAGCCTGGCCAGCTCGAGATGAGTGATGAGACAAGGGATGAAATCGAATCCCTTGGCGCCAAGGTCTACACTGGCACCATGGCCTTCAGGAATATAGGCACGGCCATAAGGGAAAAACAAGGCTACTGCCAGCAGGATCTCATCGCCAACACCTTGAGACTCTTCGGACAAGGCATAAAGGTATGCGTCGAAATAGCGCTCATGGCCTCGGATGCAGGGCTCATAACACCTGACGACTGCCTTGCCGTGGCGGGCACCGGCCGAGGGGCCGACACCATCGCCCTGATAAAGCCTGCCTCTTCAAACAGCCTCTTCGACCTGAAGGTGCGCGACATCCTAGCAAAGCCCCTGAACTGGTAAATCCAAGGATGTCAAAAGACGGCATCAAGATAGTCTGCCAGAACCGCAAGGCGCGCCACGAATATCAAATAGACGAGACCATCGAGGCCGGCATTGTGCTTCTCGGCCCGGAGGTCAAGTCCTTGAGAGGCGGCAGGGCGAATCTGACCGATGGCTACGCAGCCTTCCATAACGGGGATTTGTGGCTTTATAACGTCCACATTTCGCCATATTCCCATGCCAACGACACCTCAAAAGTCGATCCCATGAGATCCAGAAGGCTGCTGATTCACAAATCGGAGGCCAGAAAGCTCGTTGGGAAATTGGATGAGCGCGGCTATACGCTAATACCTCTCAAGATCTACTTCAAGGACGGCAGGGCCAAGGTGGAACTCGCCCTTGCAAAAGGGAAAAAACTGTACGACAAGCGCGAGACCATGAAAAAAAGGGACGTGGAACGCGAACTCAGGAAACAGTATAAGATCCAATAAGCCAGCGGCCAGCCACAGATGGCATGGGATAAAATCCGTTTTTTATGGTCATTGACATGGCTCATGCCGATTCATATATTATAGTTAAATAAAGGATTTTAAGTTTAACGACCCGTCTTGTTTGAAATAAAGGGGGCGAACCGGTTTCGACGGGGGCATGGAAACTTAAGTCGCGTGTCGAGGGGCTGCAACCTCGTTAAAATGCAGAAAAAACATAAACGCCAACTCAGAATACGAGTACGCACTAGCTGCCTAGAGCAGCACATCCATTCAGGCCAAGCCTGCAGGCTTGGAGTGGATGACATTTTAGCAGGCTGGTCCCGGGCCGCCGCCCGTGTTGCCCGGGACGAGACCCCCACGGGATAGCCCCTTTACCGTCTCGCCGGAGAAGATGGAAAGGGGCAAAATAATAGATCTCAGGCTATACACGTAGAAGCTTAAGCGGAATGTTTTCGGACGCGGGTTCGATTCCCGCCGCCTCCACCATTTAGAAAAGACAAACCCGTCTCTCTGGGGTCATTCTCCGGGGTGACGGGTTTTCTTTTTCCCCTTGTTTCTAAAGGGTTTGCGCCCGTTTCACATCTTTCCAAAGCACCTCTCCGCACCATCGATTCTCCCCATCTTCCAGCCTTTCTTTCTCTGTTTGGCCCCTGATTCTCTGTTTTCTCCGGACCAAGTCCGAAGCTCGTCCGGAAAGCTACATCCTTGATTGATATGG
>JAJYLJ010000076.1 GCA_021787835.1 Deltaproteobacteria bacterium
GGCACAACAACGGCGCCATCTTCGTGCAGACCATCGCAGACTATCCGCTGGTGGAGGCGATCTCGCAGAACGTGGTCAAACACCCTGTGGTTCCAGACGAGGCAAGCCGGGCCAAACTTGTAGAGCGGCAGAGCGCCAGATTCACGGAAAAATATGCCGATTATATCCATTTGGGCGTGATCGAATGGCGGAAGAGCGCGGCGGAACACGAAAAGATGGGTAAAAAAGCCATTTTGTTTGTTATGACTGATGACACCCGAAACTGTGATGATATGGCTGCTTATCTGCAAGCCACGTATCCAGAGTTTGCCGGAAAAGACGCGGTGCTGGTCATTCATACCAAGAACAACGGCGAGATATCCGAGGCGACGTCAGGCAAGGCCAGAGAGGAGATGGACAGGCTGCGCGGACAGGCCAATTCGATCGACAACCCTGGCAGTCCTTACAAGGCCATTGTCTCCGTGCTGGTGCTCAAGGAAGGCTGGGATGTAAGGAATGTCACCACCATCGTGGGGCTTCGCGCCTATTCGGCCAGGAGTAACATCCTGCCCGAGCAGACCCTGGGGCGCGGCCTAAGAAAGATGTATCCTGGTGGCATTGAGGAATACGTCAGCGTGATTGGCACAGACGCCTTCATGGACTTTGTGGAATCCATACAGGCCGAGGGCGTGGTGCTGGAACGAAGACCCATGGGAGAAGGGACGGGGCCGAAGACGCCGCTGGTGATTGAGGTCGACAAGGAAAATGTCAAGAAAGACATCAATGCGCTTGATATCGAAATCCCGGTGCTGACGCCACGTGTTTACCGCGAATACAAGAATCTGACTGATCTGAATGTAAGCGCCCTGGGACATCAGTTACTCCCCCTAACCCCCCTCAATGAGGGGGGAATTGAAGGGGGGAGTGAGGAGGAACAACGGGAGATCGTCTTTAAGGACATCACAACCGGTGAGGTGACGCACACTACCATCCTGGATACGGCGGGCATTGCGGATTACCGAAGTGTGATCGGCTATTTTGCGCGGACGATTATGAAAGACTTGCGCCTGGTCACTGGCTACGATGTACTCTACGGCAAGGTCAAGGCTTTTGTGCGGACCGAGTTGTTTGGTCAGCCGGTTGACCTGGAAAGCCCCAATACCCTACGCAACTTGTCAGAATTAGCGGCCACTAAAACTTTGATCGAGACCTTCAAGAAGGCGATCAACGCCCTTACCGTTCTGGACAAGGGCGATGCCGAGGTCCGCAACACGATAAAGCTCCGGCAGATGCGTCCCTTTGTAGCCAAGGATCAAGGTTATCTTATCCCAGAAAAGAGCGTCTTCAACCGCATCATCGGAGACAGCCATTTTGAACTGCTCTTTGCCCGCTTTCTGGAAGACTGCAACGACGTGGCTTCATACGCCAAGAACTATCTGGCGGTGCATTTCAAGCTGGACTATGTGAATGCGGATGGTGATATCTCAAATTATTATCCTGATTTCATAGTAAAATTATCTAACAAACAGATATTTGTCGTTGAGACCAAGGGACAGGAAGACCTTGACGTGCCGCTTAAGATGGCCCGGCTCAGACAGTGGTGCGAAGACATAAACCAGGCGCAGCCTGATATTACCTATGACTTTGTTTATATTGACGAAGATGGTTTCAAGAGGTACAAACCTACCTCATTCCGGCAACTGATCGATGGTTTCAGGGAATATAAACAATAAATTCAAATCAAAAGATGCTGCACCGGACGGCGATATGTTTATGTCCTATCGCCGCCGGTGAGCCTGGACGGTATATCTGTGTCAGTTCATCCAAGGCGGTATGGAGTAATAGTGGTCGGGGCGGGGCACGCCGGCTGTGAGGCTGCGCTCGCAAGCGCGAGACTAGGGGTGTCCACCCTTCTTTTGACCATAAACCTGGACGCCATTGCCGCCATGAGCTGCAACCCGGCGGTTGGCGGGCTTGCCAAGGGGCATCTTGTCCGTGAGATAGACGCGCTGGGTGGTGAAATGGCGCGGAATATCGACGCAACAGGCATCCAGTTCAGGATGCTAAATACCTCAAAAGGGCCCGCCGTGAGGGCCACACGCGCGCAGGCCGACATGCTGAGATACCGTCTGCGGATGAAGGCGGTCATTGAGGCGCAGGAGAATCTTGACGTGTATCAGGCCATGGCCGGCCGCATACTTGTCGAGGATGGCCGGGTCATGGGTGTAGTGACCACTATCGGCGAGGAGATATATGCAAGGGCGGTGGTTGTGACCACCGGCACATTCTTGAATGGTCTTATTCACATAGGGCTTGAGCGGTTTCCGGCGGGAAGGCTCGGAGACCCGCCTTCAAACAGGCTTGCGAGGTCTCTTGCCGGGCTTGGTTTTAAGATGGGCAGGTTAAAGACCGGCACCACCCCCAGACTCCACGCAAAATCCATTGATTTCGCAGGCCTTACTGTCCAGGAGGGAGATAGGGACCCGCGCCCTTTTTCTTTTGCCACGAAGCAGCTCCCTCTGCCCCAAAGACCTTGTTACATAACCTATACGAATGAAAAGACCCATGGAATTATCAGGGCGGCCCGTGACCGCTCCCCGCTTTTCACAGGGGTCATCGAGGGTGTGGGCGCCAGGTATTGTCCGTCCATAGAGGATAAGGTCTTCCGCTTTCCGGAGCGCCAGCGGCACCAGATATTTCTCGAACCCGAGGGGCTTGATACGGCCGAGATATATCCCAATGGCATACCTACGAGTCTTCCGATAGATGTCCAGCATGAGTTGGTCAGAAGCATAAAGGGTCTGGAGAGGGCGGTGATACTGCGTCCCGGCTATGCGATAGAATATGACTATGCGGATCCGGTTCAACTGAGGCCTACGCTCGAGACACATCCTGTCAGGGGTCTCTACTTTGCGGGTCAGATAAACGGGACATCGGGCTACGAGGAGGCCGCGGCCCAGGGCCTGATCGCCGGTATAAACGCTGCGCGGGGCGTAAGAGACGAGGCCCCTGTTGTTATAGACAGGTCGCAGGCCTACATAGGGGTCATGATAGACGACCTTGTGACCAAGGGCACAAAGGAGCCGTACAGGATGTTCACCTCTAGGGCCGAGTACAGGCTTCTTCTTAGGGAAGATAACGCTGATATGCGCCTTGCCGCTCTTGGACGTCAGACGGGGCTGCTTGACAGCGGCAGATGGGCCTTGTTCAAAGAAAAGAAGGAGGCCGTCCGCCGCGCCCTCGATCTCGTAAGAGGTGTAAGGCTCAGGCCAGGCTCTGAGGTGAACGCTTGGCTTGCGGCCTTGGGCTCTGCTCCGCTTACCCAGCCCATGACACTGCTCGATCTGTTAAAAAGGCCGGAGATAGGCCTTGATGAGGCGGCGGGATATTTTCAGGTGTTAAAGGGGCTTCCGCCCGGGGCCGCGACCCTGGTGGAGGTAGAGATCAAGTACGCTGGATATGTTGCAAGACAGCAAGCCGAAGTTGAAAGATTCAGAAAATGGGATAATATCACACTTCCTCGTGATCTTGATTATCACGATATACACGGGCTTTCCGCCGAGATAAGAGAAAAACTCGCCAAGGCGCGCCCCGCAACCCTGGGCACGGCATCAAGGATTTCCGGAGTTACGCCGGCTGCGGTTACGGCTGTAATGGCGCATATGAAAAAACATGGAAGATCAGGTAATTGAAAATACTCATCGTTGACGATGGCGTTGATGATAGAAGGCTTTTGAGGTTCTATCTTTCGAGCAGGGGCCATGAGGTGATAGAGGCCGGAGGCGGCGGAGAGGCCATCGAACTTGCCGTCTCGGAGCGGCCGGATCTTATAATATCCGATGCCATGATGCCCGGCATGGACGGATTCCAGCTTTTGAGCCGGCTCAAGGCCGATGACGCCTTGAGCCGCATCCCATTTGTTTTTTATTCGGCTGTTTACACCGGCAAGAATGAAGAGGAGCTGGCCCTTTCGATGGGTGCCCTCGCCTTTATCAAGAAACCCAAAGACATCAATGAATTTTGGGTTGAATTGGGCCTTGTGATGTCCGAATTGGACGAGGCTGGAGAGGCTATGCTTGGCTTGGACAACCGAGGACCGGATAACGATATTTCAAGGGAATATTTCCTGCAGCGCTACGGCGAAGTCGTGGCCTCAAGGCTTGCGGATACGGTAAAAAGACTGAAATTAGCCCAAAACAAATATGAAGCGGCCTTTGAGGCCACAGGGGATTTTGTATCCATACACAACAGGGAGAGGAAGATAGTCCGCGCAAACCGCGCCATGCACGAGGCCTTTGGCGTGATGCCAGGGGGATTGGCAGGAAAGACATGCCATGAGTTAATTCATGGGAGGTCAGATCCATGTGAAAATTGTCCGCTCGAGCCAGCCTTGAGATACGGGGTTTCAAGTTCGGTCGAGATCGAAGGCCAGGGCGGCAAGACATTTTTCATATCCGTCGCACCTATTCTAAACGAAGACGGCGCCACTACGGAGTTTATACATATAGCCAGGGATATAACCGGGCAGAAAAGCCTGGAGGAGCAATTAAGGCGCGCCCAACGGCTTGAGGCTATAGGGCTTTTGGCCGGCGGCGTTGCCCATGACTTCAACAATATCCTGACCTCCATCCAGGGCTATACGGAGCTTGCAATGATGAAGGCAGGGCGCGGCAGCCCCATATGCAATGATCTTTCGCATGTTGACATGGCCGTGGAAAAGGCCGCCGATCTCGTGCGCCAGCTCCTCCTCTTCAGCCGCAAACAGTCTGTAGTCTTTAAGGTAATGGATGTCAACAAGGCCGTCGATGGCCTAATGAAGATGCTGGAGCGTCTTATAGGAGAGAATATAAGACTTCACGTCTTGCTCGACCCTGAAACCAAGCCTGTAAACGGGGACCCGGGTAATATCGAACAGGTCATCATGAATCTTGTGCTGAACGCAAAAGACGCCTTGCCGGATGGCGGGGATATATTCATAGAGACAGGCAATGCCGGGCCCGATGTCTCTATCCCATCGCCGGCCTTGCAGGTAGATTCCGGCGGATATGTGCGCCTGTCGGTGAAGGATAACGGCGTTGGCATGGATAAGGATGTCATGAAGCATATTTTCGAGCCCTTCTTCACCACGAAGGAACTCGGCAAGGGCACGGGCCTCGGGCTTGCAGTGGTCTATGGCATCGTGAGCCGGCATGGAGGCTGGGTGGATGTCTTTAGCAGGCCTGGCGAGGGCTCGACATTCACCGTCTATCTGCCGGCAGCATCGGAAACGGATGGCAAGATCAAGGAATGTGGCCTTCCGCCCGGAGGTTCCGGTGCGCATGGCGGTATTAAGGGGGTCAAGGTCCTTCTCGTGGAGGACGACCCTGATGTAAGGGAGTTTATATCCCTCGCGCTTGGTGAATATGGCTATTCGGTCTTCGCAGCGGGCTGCGCAAGCGAGGCCATGGATATATTCGACCGCGAGGACGGCGGTTTCGATCTTGTGTTGAGCGATGTCATACTTCCGGACAAGGGAGGGGTTGAGCTTGTCCACGAGATCCGCTTGAGGCGGCCTGGGCTCAAGTTTCTCTTCATCAGTGGCTATGCCGGCAGCGGTTCCATCTGGAAGGCGATAAAGGCCAGCGGTTTTCCGTTTCTTCAGAAGCCGTTTACAATCAAAGGGCTTCTCGGCGCGGTCAGGGAGTTGATGGAATAGACGGAAACCTCAGTTCAAAGCATGTGTGCGGGCCTTTATCTTTTCGCAGACATACGGCCGCGCCCAGCTTTTCGGCGATGTCCTTTGCAAGAAAGAGCCCAAGTCCAAGTCCATCCTTGTTTGCGCCGGTAAAGGGCTCAAATATGCTTTCCCTTAATTCTTCAGGGACGCCGAGGCCGTCGTCCTCAACCGTTATCACGAGATCCGCCCCCTGGACCGACGCCTTGAGCCAGATCCCTGTCGCCTTGATGTCAGGTTCGAGGGCATTTTGTCCCAAGAGAAATACGATATCAGATAGGAGCCCCGGGTCTGTATGGAGGGTTAAACCCTTTCGGCACTCAACGGAGACGGCCGGCCCCCCGGCTTTTTCGCCAAGCCGCGCCTTTACAAGCCTAAGCGTGCTTTCGATGTCAGCGTCAACCATCTGGACGGCGCTTCCGGAATAGAATCTTGCTATCTCGTTTATCCTCCTGGCAAGGCGTAAGGCATCTTCGTACAGGTCAACGGCCTTTTGTCTGAGGGCCGGGTTGCCGTCAAGACCCCTTGCAAGCATCTGGGCCGCGCCAGCCATGATCGAAAGGGGCGTCTTGATCTGGTGGGCCATCTGGGCGCTCATCTTGCCGAGGAGGGCCAGTTTTTCCTGTGACTTTAGTTTTTTCCCCATCAAAAATGTCTCCGTTACATCCTGTATAAGGAGGATGCCGATGTCGTTTCTTTGCGGGATATTCGTGAACTGGAGCATGTTCTTACCTATTTCCAGGCTGACGGGCCCTTTTTGAAGGTTGCTGCCGATGAACTCCTGGAAATGCGTTTCATCTTCACCAATAGGGGCAAGGAGTGTATGCGCCATTTCATTCATCCTTTTTATCCTGCCCCCTTTCAGTTCAATCAGGCCTATACCGATGGTATCGGCCACGCTTAGAAGCCTTTCAGCCGCATCCCTCGCCTCTTTGGACTTTTCATCGGCGAGGTTTAATAATAAACTAAAAGGAGTCGGCTTGTCCCCGGCGGTTTGGCGTTGCCTGCGCCAGTGGATAAAAAAGGCTATAATGGTCAATATCCAGCATATAAGGATGGTGGTTATTGCAAAAAAACAGGTATCGGTCACATCTACCCCCACGGCTATCTTGTCCTCGATTATAGTTATATCTTGAATATGGCATCCGGATTGCTTTATGTTTTATCAGGAATTTAATATCTATATTTTAAGATGTCAGGATACCTAAAAACCATCATTACGCTACGTCAAGTGCCGATACGGTTCTTGGCGCTCTTTCTTTTGCCGTTTCTGTTATGTGGACAGGCAAGGGGCGCCGTGTCCCCCGACAAGCCGGCCGCCAAGCCGGCAAAGCAGGTCCTCGCACCTGACCCCTTGAGGCAGAGGATCGACGCCCTTGAGAAGGATCTGGCCTCGGCCAAGCCGGGTGATGTTAGCAAAAAGGCGTTCGAGCTTACCTCTTTGCTCCGCAAGTTTTTGATGCAGATACATAATGATCCTGTCGCGCTCGCCAGGACCTATTATCAGCTTGGGGATGCCTATTTCAAGGCCGGCTATATGCCAGAGGCTGTGACATACCTGCGTCTTGCCGCCAAGCAATCCCCCAACAGCCAATGGGCCCAGAAGGCCGTCTTGACGCTTTTAAGAAATACCGAATTGTCCGGTATGATGGGCGGGGACGATTTTTATAAGGAACTTATCCGTCAATTTCCTGACACTTTGGTTGGCAAGACGGCATGGATATCCCTTGCAATGAAGGCCGTCGCCGCTGGCAATATAAAAGAAGTTTCGATGGAGATGGAAAGACTCGAGGCGGCAAGCCCTGATATATCCTTGAGCGTGCCCAAGTTTCTGGACCTGAAGGCGAGGCTTCTTGCGGCGAAGGGCGACGAGAAAGGGGCGCGAAGGGTCTGGATGCACTATATTAATCTTACACAGTCGCCGGACCAGATAGCCGACACACTTTTTGAGATCGCCGAAAGTTACAGGCGGGATAAAAAAATGCCTGACGCGGCCAAATATTACAGCCTCCTGATAAATAATCATCCCGGTTCGTTGGATGCGCTTTTCGCCAAATACAGGCTGCTTCAAATAGAAAAGGAGGCAGGCCCGATGTTCATGCTCTTCAGCCTCGGGCCAAAACAGGCGTTTAAAAAAACGTCTTCGAGACAGGAACTGCTGCCCGAGATCATCCGGAAGGCCCCGAATCTTCCAATCGCCAAAGAGGCCATACTTGACAGCATGTCGTTTAAGCTCGGCCAGGGGGATTATCTTGGCGTTTTGCGGCTCATAGGACAGTCAACAAAGCTCGGCGGGATTGACGATGCCTTTGTGCAGAGCGTATCCGCCATTGCCGGCAAGGCCCTTGACGGCCTTTTCGCCGGAGGCGTCAAGCCTGGGGTAGGCAGGCTTAATGAGGCCTTGTCCATCGGGAGGCGGTTCATCGCTGAAAACACCAGGAAGGTTTTACTGTGGCCGTGTATGTCAGGCATCACGCAGAAGATATGGATAAGGCTTATCGAGGTGTATATTGCCCGGGGGGATTTTCCTCAAGCCGTGGATGAAGCCAAGGGTTTTTGCGGGATATTCCCTGACGGAGATGAGGCGGATCATGCAAAGGCCCTTGGGAGGGCCGCGGTGGTATCCTATGACAAGGTCCTTATTAACGGAAACAGGCCCATTGACCTGCTGAATTATCACTTCGCACGGCTTAACGGCATCTCTTGGCTATCGTCGCCAGAGCATCTTTTTGATATGGGGCTTGCATGGCGCAGTGTTGACTGCCCGCAGGCCGCCATGAGGTCTTTTTATAAGGCATGGGAGCAAGGCCCGCAGGATGGCTTGCAGGTCTTGCTCACTTGGGGCGACACGGCGGCTGATTCCGGGGATGTGCGGTCGGTGGGGGCGATACTGGGGATAATTAAGGACAAGTACCCAAAAGGGGTCGAGCAAAATCCAAGGGTCTTGCTGCTCATGGCGAGGCTTTTACAGTCTGAGCAGGGCTGGGCCGGCATGAAACAAACGGCCCAAAAGGCCCTCGCCCTTGATATTCCAAACGCGATGAGGCTTGATTTCCAGACCATGCTGTTAAATGCCTGCGTCCATACAGGGGACTGGTCAGGGGCCTCGTCCGCATGGAAAAATCTGCAAACCAGCCTTACAGACAAACAAAAGGAGGCGCTTCTCAAGGAGTGGGGCGATACGGCTCTCGACCGGAAGGATTACGTCCAGGCAAGGGGCGCCTATAGCCTTCTCTCGGCCATTGATCCGAATGATCCGTCTTATTCCTGGCGTCTTGCCATAGCCGAGTTTCACTCGGGGATGACCGCCGAGGCGGCCAAGGGCCTTGAGGCCGTGTCGAAACAGTCTGACCCCTTTTGGGCCGAGGCTGCCAAGGCGGTGCTCGATGCGGACAGCATTCTCGCCGGTCCAACCGCGGGGCTTTTGGCCGGCCGTGCCGAGACGGCATCTGTTTCAGGCGATAAAAAGGCGGTGAAATGAAAGATAGGGTACCGGTGGATGAATTGAAGGGCGTTCGCGTCCTTACGCTCTTTCCCGACGGAGATGATCAGGTCATCCCCATTGACTGGCTTGAGGGGTTGGGCCTCAAGGTCACCGTGGCCGGCGATGTCAGGGCCGCTGAAGATATCCTTGACAAGGGTGCAATTGATCTGGCCCTCATAGCCCATGACGTGTCAGGAGGAGAGACGGGCGTTGACGGCATCGGCATCCTGAGGG
>JAJYLJ010000077.1 GCA_021787835.1 Deltaproteobacteria bacterium
GCGCTTTGGGGCCTCGGCCAGATGATGTTCTGTAAGATCATCTGCGTGTTCGACAAAGAGGTGGATGTCCAAGACCTCTCGCACGTGCTCTGGAGGATCGGGAACAACATAGACCCTAGGCGTGACATAGTCTTTACCGACGGTCCGGTGGACGCGCTTGATCACGCCTCGCCCTTGCCGCACTACGGAAGCAAGATGGGCATAGACTGCACAAGAAAATGGCCCGAGGAGGGCTTTCAGAGGAGATGGCCAGATGTGATAGAAATGGACAATGACGTCAAGGCAAAAATAGACAGGCTCTGGCCGGAACTTGGCCTGAAACTGGACATTGACGCAAAGATAAAGAGATAAAGAGATGACGCCTGGAAATGGACAACACCCGGTTTTACTTGCGGTGACAGGGGCGAGCGGCTCCTTATACAGCCTTAAGTTCATGGAGATCATGAGAGACATCGGCCAGGATGTCCACCTCGTCGTCTCGCGGACTGGTGAGAAGGTCGCCAGATTCGAGATAGGCGACAGAGGCCTTGATACGCTTAAAGAAATGGCGGATACGGTTTATCAGGAAGACGACCTTGCGGCCCCTCCGGCTAGCGGTTCGACGAGATGGCGGGCCATGGTTATACTTCCATGCACTATGGGCACCTTGGCGGCCGTTGCCCACGGTATGAGCCAGAATCTCATCCACAGGGCTGCGGACTGTTTTTTAAAGGAAAGGCGGACTCTTGTCATGGCCCCTAGGGAGGCCCCGTTTAACCGTACACATCTAAAGAATATGCTCATGGCCCAGGAGGCCGGCGCTGTCATATACCCTGCCATGCCGAGTTTTTATCACAGGCCACGGGATCTTGATGAAATGGCGTTCTTTCTCGCGGGGAGGATTGCAGAGTCACTCGGTTTTGATGTAAAAGACCTGAGGCGCTGGGGCGGAATTTAAAAAGGGTTTAAAAAGAAGATGAATGCGGTTCAAAAAACAAAAACCATCCTTGAGATGATCAAGTTTGAACACACCATATTCGCCCTGCCGTTTGCCTTCATAGGGGCATTTCTAGCGGCGAGAGGTGCGCCTGGTTTGATGACTTCGCTTTGGATACTCGCCGGCATGGTTGGCGCAAGGACGGCGGCCATGACCTTTAACCGCATCGTTGATCTCAATATCGATGCCAGGAACCCTCGCACTGCCAGCCGCGCACTGCCAAAGGGCGACGTAAAGACAAAAGAGGCCTGGCTGTTCACAATAGCCGCGTCCATGCTCTATTTTCTTGCAGCGTATGAGTTAAACCGCCTTGCGCTCATCATATCTCCATTTGTCCTTGCGCTGCTGCTGCTTTATTCCTACACAAAGCGGTTCACGTTTCTCTGCCACGTATTTTTAGGCCTATCCATAGGGATCGCACCCACCGCCGGCTGGATAGCGGTCCGCGGGGACATAGGCCTCGTCCCTGTCGTCTTGAGCCTTGGGTTTCTCTTCTGGATGGCGGGCTTTGACATCCTTTATGCCTGTCTTGATACTGAATTTGACAAAAAAGAGGGACTCAAATCCATCCCAGCTGTCTTCGGCGCAAAAAAGGCGTTTTTCATCTCGAGACTCTTTCATCAAACGGCCTTTGTGTTATTTCTAGCTGTCGGTGTCATATCGCACCTGGGCTGGATATATTTTTCAGGTGTCATCGCGGTCTTTGCGCTCCTGGTACTGCAAAGAAGGATCGTCAAACCTAACGACCTCACGAGGATGAACGCCGCCTTCTTCAACTGCAATGCGGCAATAAGCATCATCCTCTTTGCCGCGACAGCCGTTGCCCTGATCTGGAGGGCCTGAACTTGTCGAGATTTGATGTGGACGCACGGATTCTAAGAAACGAAGGCCTTGCAAGAAACATCTTCCGTCTTACCCTTTCAGCCCCTGAGATTGCAAAAAACGCCCGGCCCGGCCAATTCTGCATGATAAGCGTGGATGGAAAATCAAGATTTGACCCGCTGCTGCGCAGGCCGCTTTCCATCTTCGATGCAAGAAAAGATGGGGAGATAGAGTTTCTATACAGCATCGTAGGAAGGGGCACAGATATCCTATCGCAAAAGAAGGAAGGGGATCTTATGGGTATCTTGGGGCCGTTGGGCAAAGGGTTCGGCATGGGCCAGTGCGAACACCCAATCCTTGTGGGAGGCGGGATAGGTGCGGCCCCGCTTCATTTCCTGGCAAAACGCCTTAAAACCGCCTTCAGCGTTGTCATCGGCGCCAAGACAAGAGACGAACTGCCCGGCATTTCCGCCTTTAAATCATTAACTACAAGGCTTTTAATCGCAACGGAAGATGAAAGCATTGGCTGCAAGGGTGTTGTAACAGCACCGCTTGAGGAAGAGCTTGTGGCCTTAACTAAATCTGACGCCGCTGGATACCTCATCATCTACACATGCGGGCCATGGCCGATGATGCGGGCCGTACACCACATTTGCGTAAAATACGGGGTAAGATGCCGGGTATCCCTTGAGGCAAGGATGGCCTGCGGCATAGGGGCATGCCTTGGATGCGCAGTAAAGAAGGCGGATGGCGGCTATCTTCATGTATGCAAGGACGGGCCTGTCGTAGATTCAGCGGAAATAGACTGGGAGGCGGAGGTGTAGGTATGGCGAAAACTTCACATGGGCCAGACCTCCATGTCGATCTTGCCGGGCTCAGGCTTAAAAACCCGGTGCTTTTGGCATCAGGCACCTGCGGATACGGCGTCGAGATAAGCGATTTAGTCGATCTTAATATGCTGGGCGGCATCGTCGTAAAGGGCCTGTCCCTGACGCCAAGGCCGGGCAACCCGCCGCCGCGGATAGTCGAAACCCCTTGCGGCGTACTTAACTCCATAGGCCTTGAAAATATCGGGATAGACGCATTCGCCAGGGACAAACTCCCGCTACTCAAAGGATTCAACACAAAGGTCATAGCAAACATCTTTGGCGAGACCGTGGACGAGTATGCAGCGCTGGCGCGGAAAATAGACAGGATAGACGGCATATCGGCCATAGAGGTCAATATCTCATGCCCGAATGTAAAGGCGGGCGGCGCTGCCTTCGGGGCAAATCCTGAAGCGGCGGCGGCAGTGACCAGGGCTGTCAGGGCAGGTACAGGTCTTCCGGTAATCGTCAAACTCTCACCCAATGTTACGGACATAGTGGAAATAGCAACGGCTGTCGAAGCAGCGGGTGCGGACGCCGTATCCCTTATAAACACCCTTCTTGGCATGTCAATAGACGTAAAAAAGCGCAGGCCGGCCCTTAAAAATGTCTTCGGAGGCCTCTCCGGCCCGGCCATAAAACCCGTTGCGCTGCGCATGGTATGGCAGGCGGCGGGGACGCTTAAGATACCCGTGATCGGCATAGGCGGGATCACAACCCCTGAGGATGCCATTGAATTTTTGATGGCAGGGGCCGTCGCCATCGAGGTCGGCGCTGCGACCCTTGTAAGGCCCGCTGCCGCAATCGAGGTAATCTCAGGCATCAAGGACTATATGGAGGCAAATCGCCTCCAAAATACGGCTGAACTGCCTATCCCCAGGGCTAGCTGATAGCATGAAAATACTACTGATCTACCCATACTGCCTTGACCAGAGGGTCATTGATTACGATATAAAGGCCGTGCCCATCGGCCTTTATTATGTCGGTGCCCTTTTAAAAGAAAAGGGTATGGATGTGGAGATATTGAACTGGCATGACCTTGGAAACTCGCCCGGCGTAATAGAAGGCATTCTGGCTAAAAAGAGGCCTGATATCATAGGGGTGTCCATCATGCATGCAAACAGATGGGGCGGGATAGACGTAGCCAGGATCGCGAAACGCCTTAATCCTGATGTCAAGATCATCTTCGGCGGCGTGGGCGCGACCTTTTTATGGGAACACATACTTATGAATTTTCGTGAGATTGACTTTGTAATCTTGGGGGAAGGAGAATTCACCTTTCTTTCCCTTGTCGAAAAAATATCCGGTAAAAACAAAGGAGATTTTAAGGGCATCGGGGGCATAGCATACAGATTGAACGGCAAAGCAATAAGGACAGAAGGACCTGAGTTTATCCCCGACATCGACAGCCTGCCGAATCCGGCCAGATACTTCACATTCGAGCATGTCGTCTCGTCAAGGGGCTGCCCTTGGAACTGCACGTTTTGCGGCTCCCCCCAATTCTGGAAGAGGCGTGTGCGGTTCCACTCGCCTGACTATTTCGTGGAACAACTGGCGCTCTTGTATGAAAAAGGCCGGCGTTTTTTTTATTTCTCAGACGACACCTTCACTGTCAAAAAAGACAGGGTCATCGAGATATGTAAAAAGATACTGGGAAAGGGCCTTGATATCTCATGGGTCGCCATATCAAGGGTGAACTATGTTGACGAAGAGGTCCTGTGCTGGATGAGAAATGCCGGCTGCATACAGATAAGCTATGGGATCGAGAGTGGATCGGCCAGGATAAGGGACCTTTTGAATAAAAATATCAGACTCGAAGACATCAAAAGGGCCTTTGCGCTTACAACCAGATATGGCATCCTGGCCAGGGCCTATCTCATATACGGCTGCCCGGGCGAGTCTTGGCAGACTATTCAGGAGACCATCGATTTGATCAATGAGATCAGGCCGCTAAGCGCGATCTTTTATATCCTTGACCTATTCCCTGGCACGCAACTTTATTCGGAATTTATCAAAAAAACCAAGTCATCTGACGACATATGGCTGAAACGTATCGAGGATATCATGTATTTTGAGACGGATCCTAAACTTACCGCCGGCGACATTCTTGCCTTTGGTAAACGGCTGAGGGGGGAGTTTTATAAAAACCTGCACCGCTACGCAGACTCTATAGAACTTGAGGACGACCCTGCCCTCTACCCTCTCCATGCCGATTTCCTGTCAAGACTGGCCATGACCTTCAGCCATGGAGACTACGCCAGGATTGACGCGGTAAAAGACAGGGAACATACGGCTGAAACCTTATTTGAAAGGGCTATCGGCTATCACCCTGACCACAGGGCGTATCTGGGGCTGGCGGTACTGAGGCAAAAAAGAGGCGACATGGAAGGCTCCATCAAGGCGGCTTCAGAGGGCCTTAAATACTCCCCAGGCTCCGAAGACCTCGGCATTTGTTTGGGGTTAAGCCTCATGAACCTAGGCCGTTATGAGGAGGCCCTTTCGCGCCTCGTGCCATTTCAGGGTTCCCAAAAGTGCCTTGCCTATATCAATTCGTGCCGCGCTGCCCTTGGCTTGCCCGGAGCAAGCGCTCCTTGAGGGCCTCTATCTGGTCCCTATAAAAGATCACGGGTCTTTCCTGTCCGCATGACATGCAGACCACCCTTGCATTTGCTCACCTGCCCTTTATTTGGGCAAGGCCCCCGCAGGCTGTGCATATCAGGCCGTCTTCTTCGTGAACAAAATCGACACCTATATACGGTCTCCTTTCCATGCTGGCCATATTACAAAAATATGGTATAAAAGACAAATATCTTTGTTAGAGTATAAAGAGTATAATAAGGAGGTGTTGCATGGCAAGCCCATCGGCATCATCAGACAAGACGCTGAACATCATAAACACGACTGAAAAGGAGTTCGAGGAAAACCCGAAATCGGTATTTTCAGCGCATAGACTAGGTCTTAGCTATTGGCGCGCCGGCAGATATGAAGACGCTGCCAAGGCGTTCAAGCGTGCCCTTGATATAGACCCCCTGTCTTTTGAGATCAGGATCAATCTGGGTTCGCTGTATTTCCAGATGGGCGAGATTGATAAAGGGATAGATGAAAACAAAAAGGCGCTGGAGATATATCCTGGTTCCGCGGAGGCGATGGCGAACATAGGCTCGGCCTGCATCCAGCTCAAAAATTGGGACGAAGCCGCGGCCTATCTGAAAAAGGCGCTTAAGATAAAACCCGAGATGGTAACCGCCTGGACCAACCTCATAACCGTCCACACCGAACGCAACGAACTCGACGAGGCCGTTTCCGCAGGCAAAAAGGCCGTCGGCCTGGCCCCGTCTTTTGGTCTTGCCCACAATAATCTTGCGGTCGCCTATTACCATAAAGGCGATTACGGGCTTGCCCTGGAACACCTGGAGAAGGCCCGCAAATACGGTTATCAGGCTCACCAGGACTTCATCGAGCTGGTATCGGAAAAGGCAAGATCAAAAACCGAGTAGAACAAAGCAGGATTTATGACGAACGCCACCGCCGTCTCAGAACCAAGATGCCCCTTATGCGACAGGCTCATAAACCCCCCAAGGGCAGCCGAGCCCCGCAGATTCGCTGATTTTGAATTCGGGGTATGCGAATGCGGCGCTGTGTATGTGCATGATGTAACGGGTCACAATCTGGGCGCCGCACTTGTAGAGGCGCTTGGATTCGCCTGCAATGACAATTGGGATATGGCCTGGGAGCTCCTGCCAGGAGAGGATTATCAGGACGCCTTGATAGAGGGCTACGACATAGAATCAAACCTTATACAGCCGACCGGGCGCACAAAGGAAGGAAGGCGTGTCAAGGGGGTCCTTACATTTATACGCCTGTCAGAGGACCTGATGGAGCTCACCGGCGATAAAGTGACTGCCAGGTTTAATACCGGCGATAATGAAGAGGCGGCCAAGAGACTGGAGGCACAAACTGGCGGTGAGGCGTCTATCAAGGCCCGGCAAGACTTGACGGCCCAAAGATACTCAAAACAAGAAATTCAAAATCTGGTGCGGCGGGGCCGCTTTGAAGAGCTCTGTTCAATGGCCCTCTCCGATCCGCTTGTGACAAGAAAGATGCAGCGCCTTTTGTACGCGGCTGACCTTGATATGAGATGGAAGGCAGTGATGGCCCTGGGAGCCGTGGTGGGGAAATTGGCGGTTGAACGTCCGGCGGCGGCTGGCAATATAGTCCGGGCTCTTCTTTACGCTTGCGGCGATTCGGCTGCCGCAAACTGGGGGGCCATAGAGACGCTGGGCGAGATCATAAGGCTCGCGCCCGATGTATATGGCTCATTCATAAGACACCTGCTCGGGCTCATAAATGATCCGCCTTCAAGACCAGCTTTATTTTGGGCTATCGGGCGCATTGGAGAACGGCATCCCAGGCTTGTAAAATCCAATGCCTTTTTTTCAATCTTCAATTTTCTGAAAGACCCGGCCCCGGAAGTAAGAGGCCATGCTGTCTGGGCGCTTGGACGCATAAAGGCGGCTGAAGCCGTCTCGATCATTGAAAGAATGACTGGCGATGAGGCCGAATTGAATCTTTTTGATGGTGAGTTATTGCTCAAAACAACCGTGGGACAGCTTGCCAAGGAGGCTGCCGCACGCATCAAGGATGTAAATCAAGGTGATGGCATGAATGAGAATAAAGAGAAGGATAGTATGCTTTCCAAGGCCGCTGACCTATATAAAGAAGGGATAATATTGCTTAACAGGGGCATGTCGCTTGACGCCCTCTTAAAATTTGAAAGGGCCCTGGAGATATTTGAAAATGAGGGCAGGGATGCAGAAACTGCCAATACATGCGAAAAACTTGCTGATCTGCATGTGCAAAGAGGCAATTTTAAGAGCGCCATACCCCTTTATCAAAGGGCCATGGCCATATGCGAAAAGGGCGGCGACGATGTAAGCAAGGTCCTGCTCGCAGAAAAAATCATCGACCTTTACAGGGCAGACAAGGAGTTTGACAAGGCCCTTCCCTACCTGATGCTGGCGCTCGAATTGGTGGAGAATATGAGGGATGCCTCCAGGGCAGGGTATTATCTCACGGCCATAGGCGACATATACCAGAGACAGGATAAGATCCATGAAGCCCTTGATGCATATAGGCTGGCGCACAAAATATATACAGGAATGGGGTCAAGAGAGCGGATCGAAGTCCTTGAAAGAGGCATCTCGGCGATAGAGGCGGCCCTTGGCGAGGCTTGATTATTTGAGAAGAATGGCGGCAATAGGCCATCTCTGTCTGCCAAGTTCCGTCCCTGCAAGCCCTGTCGAGAGTTTTAATAATTTTTCCTGCATGGGAGCCAGATTTAATGCAGAGTAGGTAATCCCTTTTATAAAACCGGACGATCCGCAAACATGGGCCTTGCCCGCGATGACGGTCGGCAGCCCATATGTGCGGCAGTTTACAGGGCGGACGGCGTAGCAGGCGCATTCATCCTTATCCGTAAGGAGGGGACATCTGATCCTGGCCGTTGATATATCAGTGCGGTCTTTGGCGATCCTGTTCCATGCGGCAAGCGCCTTGCCAGCCGCCTTTGCCGCGCAGCGTCTGTCCTTTCTTTCCAGACCCTTAAAGGCGTTGTAAATGACGACGGCCTCAATATATGATATATCAAAGACCGCATGGCAGCAATCCGAGCACCCCTTTTTGCATCTGATCTCGTCTGGATATTGACTGCATATCTGCAAGACCGCTGCATCAATTGATTGAAATAGATCCTTTAGTTCATTGTCATATAAAATATATTGGTCCATGCTCACCTTATGAAATCAGACAATATCAACTCCTGCATCCGTTGCGGAAAATGCTGCCTCAATGGCGGGCCGGCCCTTCACCATGAGGATATAGGGCTTATCCATAAAAATATATTACACCCTAATTGCCTTTTTACCATACGCAGTGGCGAGCTTGTGTGTCACCCATTGGAAGAGGGGCTTATAAAAACCGGGCAGGAACTCATCAAGGTCAAGGGTGCCGAAGATTCTTGGACATGCATCTTTTTCGACCAGAAAGAGGTAGCGTGCAATATCTATAAAAACCGCCCCATTGAATGCCGCGTCCTTAAATGCTGGGAGCCATCGGAGTCAATTGATTTGTTCATGCGCGGCACCCTTTCCAGGAGCGATATTATCCCTGACGGCTCCATTCTTAATGAGATGATATCAATATATGAAGAGCGGTTTCCGGCCGGCGAATTTCTAGATATGTTCAACAAGACGTCACGTCGTTGGGAAGAAAACTCCATAGCTATCAGCAAAATGATATCCATAGACATATCCTTTCGAGACAAATTCATGGAATCCTTCGGGGTGGAGGAGGCGCAAATGGAATTTTTTTTCGGACGCCGGCTTAAGGACCTGGCTGAGGCAATGGAGCGCTGTTTAACAAAAAGGGCCTCTAAAAGTTACCCAACCTTTTAGGGGCCCTGATCTCACCAAAAACTGCTAGCTTACTTCTTTTCTTCCTCAAACGCCCCTTCAAGAGTCTTGCCAAATCCCGGCACACCGTACATGAC
>JAJYLJ010000003.1 GCA_021787835.1 Deltaproteobacteria bacterium
TTATGGCTCTCGTCCTGATCTGGGTCGGGGCCTCCTCGCCGCTTATGTAAAGGACCTTTTTGCCAGAGGCCGCGGCTTTAGCAAGGACTTGCAAAAGCAAGGTCGATTTGCCTATGCCAGGTTCACCACCAAGAAGCACTGTAGCGCCAGGAACCATGCCGCCACCCAGGACTCTGTCAAACTCCTTGATGCCGGTATTGATCCGGTGCCCGTCAGGCCCCCCGGGGACATCTGCAAGCGGAACGGGACGGCACGATGGCATATCAGCCGCCTGTGCAGATCTGCCATCGTCTGCGGCCTCTTCTATAAACGCATTCCACGCTCCACACTCAATACAACGCCCAAGCCACTTGGGCGACTGATAGCCGCATGACTGACATATGTAAAAAATTTGAGGTCTCCTGCCCACTCGCTCTCCTAGTCGGCCCCCTCTTGGGTCACATCGTCAGAAACTGGTATCACAACCTCTACAACAGTTCCCTTTGGCGAAGCCCCGTTGGCCGTTAAATCCTTAAATGAGATAGAACCGCCCATTGATTCAACAAGACGTTTTACAATCCCTAGACCAAGGCCCGTGCCCCTCGCCTTTGTCGTGACAAACGGTTCAAAGAGCCGCTCCTTAACGGCATCTGGAAGACCCGGGCCGTTATCTTCCACTCGTATCACAAGCCCTGCTACGTCATATTTCAGTCTGAACTCCACCCTCCCCCCCTGTTCGCCAATGGCATCAATGGCGTTCTGCGTGAGATTGAGTGCTATCTGCGTAAGTTTAGCCTTGTCCGAATATACGCTTGAATGATCACAGCTAAATGTAAGGATAATATTATCCGCAGGCATTATCAAACCGCTTCTTATATCCTTACAAAATTTTTCTATCTCGAACACCTCTAAATACGGCCTTGCGGGCCTTGCATAGGCAAGAAGATCAAGTGTCAGGCGTTCAAGCCGTTTGGATTCATCCACGATTATCTCCATGTCTTGCCTCAAGGCGGTCGGCAAATCTTCTTCAAGATGAAATTGGGCAAAACCCTTTATGCTGCTAAGCGGATTCCTGATCTCGTGGGCCAGGACGGCGGCCATCTCTCCAAGCGATGCAAGTCTTTCCTGCTCATAGAGCATCGCCTCAAGCCGCTCGCCTCTCCGCCAGGCAAGAAAAAAGAAAAAGGTGATAACCCAGAGTATTATAAGCGAAAACACTGCAATAAATATCTGAAAATTCGCCTTTCTTACAATACCCTCGGCTGGATATGGATGAATGGCCACTCTCAGGCAAAAGACCTTCTCTATCTTTTCGTTATCTTCATTCACATGATAAGGAGTCTTTTCAAGTTTATCGATCCTTTTTTTTAAGAGCTTGTAAGCGCGCACGAGCTTTTTGTGAAGCTGAAACGGAAAGTCCAGTATGAATACATCTTCGCCGGTCGCCAAAGTTGAAAAATGTATGGACGGCACCTCATCTTTTATCACCTTCTCAATGTATGCATCTTTTTGTTCTCTTCCGATAAGCTTTGGATTCGAATGTAAAATTATCATACCTTCCTGATCATAAAGACCAAGAAAAGCCAGATCTCCGCGCTTCTCGGTCCTTACGACCTCGGGCAAGAGTCCCTCCTTAAGGCCGAACCTGTCAAGGGTTATACCTATATTCACTGCTATATCAATGGCCCGCTTTTCCATGAGGTTCTTCGCCCCATCAATGGATATCTCGTAGGTTCCGATGGCGCTTATAACCACTACCACCGAAAAAAGCATCAGCAAGCCCAATGCTATAAGCTGATAAGGCATTGAGACGACAGAATATTTATTGGCTTTTCCTCTATCTTCTGCCATTTTGTGCGGTTCCAGGACCTTTCATACACTTCTCAAGAGAATAACACAGTCCTTATCGTGTAAAATTTTCAGCTTACTCGCAACACACCGGCTTGATGACACCGCCGTGCTTGGCATAGATGATTACCTGGCTTGACATCACTGAAGCCGTAGAATTTCAAGGTGCGGCTAAACGGACTTGCCTGACCGATTTTGTTAACAATATTACGCCAAGCGAGCCAGCATCTCTATTCGGGGTCTTTTGAGGTCTTTAAAAATTATTATTTGTGATAAATTCCTCCTTTTTTTATTATGTCTTCGTATCTGTCCAGTTCTTTTTTATACAATGCATCGTCCTTCACGAGGGGTATGGAGAAGTCACCTTTGACATGCCACTTATCCTTCAGATAATACCATGGGGCAAAGTCTTCGATCTTCCACCCATCTTTCACCATAATCTTTGTAGTAGCCCGCATATCCTTTATGGATAAACCGTTTTTGTCGGCCACTACCGTATGCCTGCCCTTGAACGGCTCCGCGCCTTGATCGCTGTATTCCCATGTGACCTCCTGACGCTGCGCCCCGTCTTTTGTGTGGCAGCTATCACAGCTCCTTGCCTTGCCGTACTTGTGTGACAGCTTGTCCATCTGTATCCATGCAAGGGCATCGCCATCTGATGGAAGCCCGCCCAAAAGCCCGACAAAGGCATACGCATCGTCTGTCCTTTTGAGATCCGGAAGATTTGCAGGGAACCGCCATGCCAGGCCTGGTTTCAAATTGCCGGCTGTTTTTTGGTTCAAAACGGCGTTGATAAATGGTTTCACAGGGATCCATCTTCCCCTCTGATCCTTGATAAGAATAGGTTCCTCCATGACGCCGTAGTATTTTTTATATTTGAAGAAAGGCGTTGCAACCCCTGCTATCTTGCCAGGGCCCCAGAATGTTGCGGTATAGGCGCCTACATCCTGGATATGGCACGCCTCGCATGAAACCCGCTCGTGGACGGATTTTGCAATTGATTTCACCGCAGCACCATGACATTTAGAGCAATCAACCTGCCTCTTTACCTGCCCGTGCAAAAGTGTTTTGTCTTTTGCAGGCGTGTCGTGGCAGTCAAGGCATGAAAGCCCTTTTGAATAATGGATATCCGGTATCGCGCCTTTTGGATTTGCATAGAGCCCGCCTATGTACCCGGCGCCCCTTCTTCTCTCCTCCGGTCCCGCGTGGCACAATGAACCCCTGCCGCCGCCATAGCAGGACTGTGCTGATACACTTTTTGTAAATGTATGCGGACCAATTGCAGGATCATTCGGGTCGTTACTTCTAGGGGTGTAGTGGCAATCAAGACACCCGACATGGCAGAGATTGCAGGCCTTCTGGTTGACAGACGCCATCCCTTTCGTAAACGGCACATTGGTGCCTTTTGCGATTTTCTCATAGCCGTCTGCAAACCAGGCGCCGCAGTTGTGCGGGCCCCTATCCTTGTCGGTCCATGTCTTATATTGGCTCTGTTTTGCGTTGCGGCCCATGGCGGTCTTCTTGAACTCATTGACTTCTTTTTGATGACACATACCGCATGTCTTTTCGGTCGCCTCATAATTGCCGAAAAGGGTCTCAGGGTCTATATCATGGAATAAGATGGTGTCTATCTGTGGAATCCTGACAAACCTTCCGTCTTTCTCCGCCATCGGCAGGAGCTCTGTCAGCGGATTTTCCCCTCTCGGCTCCATGGATTCCGGCTTGTATCTTTCGAGCTTATCCCTTGTGACGGCCTGAAGACCTCCTGACCTTAAAACATAATAAGGTCTCAGCATCCCCTTGTGCGCACCTTCTTTTGTAGGATCGGCAGGGTTGCCCAGATGACAGTCAGTGCACGATGCGGGCATCTTCGTCTGTTTCTGCGTCTCCTCATTTGTTATCGTGAATTGAGGATATCCAAACCCTTTCATCTTGGATGTGTCGGCATGACAACCAAGACAGCTGTTGATTTCCTGTTTTGGCCGGGCGGCTGCCTGATTGTTTATAAGGAATAAGGCAGCCGTGCCAAGCATCAACATAAATATTATACGCACCTTCATATTTCCCTCCTCTATACATGCTAATGACAGACATTAAGATGGCCGTGCTTCAGGGCCATATTTTATAGATTAGAATAAATGGCAGCGTTTTTCAAAATCTTACTACAGTCTCTAGCAAAAAAATAAAAAATGCCATCCTGAATAATGTCTCTATAATCATTTCGCCGCAGGCAGTGGCGATGACGGCATAGCCCTCTTGCGCCTACTGCACCCTGATATTACCTTCAAAATGACAAGTCTTGCTATTCTTTGAGGGACATCGGTTGCCTCTACTACGTATTTTGCAGATAGAGGGATACTGGATGCCGCGGTGGAGCCGAGAGTCATGATCTTCAATGGCAGGATAAAAAAACTAAACTGAATCTAATCTGACAGAGACCTTTGAAAATCTGGTAACTGTCAGATCAAATCGAAACTACAAATAAAAAAGGCGGTTGCACAAAGCATTCCCCGCCTTTTCGTCTTTCTAATTTGTCTAGGCCAAAACTATGCGCCGAGGGCCTTGAATATTTGCTGTGTAATAGAATCGACAGACCCTACACCGTTTATCTTCACCAGCTTTGGCGCAACCTTGTCGCCTGATTTTTGCCAATCCGTGTAAAACTTCACGAGCGGCTCTGTCTGGGCGTGATATACATCGAGGCGTTTCTTCACCGTATCTTCTTTGTCGTCGTCCCTCTGGATGAGAGGCTCGCCTGTAACGTCGTCCTTGCCCTCTGCCTTCGGCGGGTTGAATACAATATGATACGTCCTGCCCGATGCAAGATGTACGCGCCTTCCGCTCATGCGTTTGATGATCTCCGCATCAGGGACCTCGATATCTACAACATAGTCTATTTTAACGCCAGCCTTTTTCATGGCCTCGGCCTGGGGTATCGTCCTTGGAAAGCCGTCAAACAGAAAACCCTTCTGGCAATCCGCCTCTTTGATGCGGTCTTTCACAAGGCCAATGATGACATCGTCAGGCACAAGACCGCCTGCATCCATGAATTTTTTGGCTTCAAGTCCAAGCGGCGTACCGGCCTTTACGGCGGCCCTAAGCATGTCGCCCGTAGAAATCTGAGGAATACCAAATTTTTCTTTGATTAGATTCGCCTGAGTGCCCTTGCCAGCACCCGGCCCTCCCAACAAGATTAGACGCATTGCAAAATCCTCCTTTCAGAATGGTTTGAATTGACTATATTGTAATTTATCTAGAAAGCAAACGCTGAATACCTTTATTAGCCATAAATAAGCCGCCGTTGACAAGTTAAAGTAATTTAAATCACTATAATTTCTTAAGTTCAAACAAAAGCTGCCCCTCTTGCACAGATTCATTAAGTTTTACACATATCTCCCTTACCAGGGCGTCAAACGGCGCGATGATAGCGTTTTCCATCTTCATTGCCTCTAGGTTTGCTATCTCCTCACCCTTATGGACCATATCCCCTGCCTTCAATGCGCCTCTTTGCGGATTCCCTATGCGCCACACGCTGCCATTTATCGGAGCGCCGATCTGGGTCTGGCCTTTAGCCATGCGTATCTCCACCTTTTTGGCCCTTGGCGTCTCGACCGTATAGACCCTGGTCTTGTTGTTCACGCGCATAACCACATGTATGACGCCTTCATGCTCTCTGCCAAGAGAAACGAGCTCTATACAATAAGGCTTGCCCCAGAACTCGAATTCAACCTTGTCACCCTGATTCTTTAAACCTTCTCTCCATACATTCGTAGGCAGCACCATCGGAGTCTCTCCGTAGGTATCCCTGAATTCTATAAATGTAAGGGCATCCTTCGGGTGCATAAGATAGAGGATAAACTCTTCATCTGTTGGTCTGCGTCCAAGATGTTCAGAAAGGTCACCATGGATCTTTTCAAGGTTATCCTCAGGCAGGGTGTCAAGCGGGGACAATTCCTTGCGCTCCTTAAGCTTTTCTTCCCAATCGTCGCCAAATGCGCTCCTATAAACCCATTCCGCTGGCCACCCCATAGGAAGCCTTCCGTAATGGCCCAGGATGAGATTTTTGAAATCTCCAGGGGCGTTTCTAAACAGCGTTAGAAGCTCATCTTGCTCCTCCAGGGACATGGCCCCAAATTCTTGACCTTTTTCTTCAACAAACCTGGCAAGAAGATCTATTACATGCATTACGCCCGCCTCACCCTTGGCCTTTGCATATTTATTTACAATGCCGCTGCAAGTGACCCAGGTTATCTGTGAGCCAGGGGTGACATCAAAATATTTGACTATGCGATTATAAAGAGACATCACCCTGAGTATCGCGGGCATAAGGTGCAGAAACCCGCCCTTTTCAGCCTGCTCAAATGAACTTGGGAAGGCCCCGCCTGGCATTTTATGGGCGGTGACAGTGTGATCAAAACCCTTGAACGGCGACTCGGCCCACTCATAGTGTTTGATCCAATCCCTGATTTTCTGTGAGGCCCTTACCGCCTCTTCCCTGTTGAGCGCAGTCTTTACTCCGGATTCCTCAAAATACGCCTGGACGGTAAGCATCGGCGCCTGGCCATAGAAACGTGTCAGGGCATCCTCTTCGACATCGATTATCTTGGCGCCCGCCTTTGCAGCGGCAAGGAGCGCCGGCACGGCAAGACCGTCTGTGGCGTGGCGGTGATACTGCACCACAAGTTCCGGATAGGCCTGTTTTATTGCGTCCACCAAGCTACTGATACGCTTAGGACTGCCGACGCCGGCCATATCCTTGATGCACAGAATGATTTCATCCATACCGCCGCAGAGACCGGCTATCTCATCCACAAGCTTTAGATAGTATTCATTTGTAGCCCAATCAGCCTGAGTAAAAGAAATTGCCGGCTGGAAAAGCCTGCCTCTTTTCATCACGACATCCGCAACGGCCCTCATGTTCCTGATGTCATTCAAAAATGAAAAGCACCGCCATACGTCTATATCGACATTTGCGACAACGTATTCTATTACATTTTTTGGATAGGGCCTGTAACCCCAAAGATTCGTCTCACGGATAAGTGTTTGGAGAAGCACATTAGGCATCCGCTCCCTCAGGAGACATATCTCTTCAAAAGGGTTCTCCTTCCGGTTCATGATGCCGACATGCCATCTGGCCCCGCCGTGGCACTCGGCGCTGAAGATATTCATTCTTTCATAATAAGGAGCGAGGGTTACAAGATCATATATCCGGTGGCGGTTTTTATAATCAGACTGACCGGCGTCCCTCATCCCGGTTGAAGTAAAAGCTACGCCATCGAGCGCCCTCACTGCGTTTACTATGTCGCCCGGCTGCATACCAGGCCTCACAAAATGACCAATCTCGTTCATATCACATCCATTCCTGCGGCCCAAGGGCCGAGACCTTCGCTACGAATTTTGCGATCTTCAACACCTCGTCCTCCATGCTTTTTTCCTTGAACATGGAAACAAGTTCACTCATATGCTCCTCGATAAACCGTGTCGAAAACTCTCCTCGCCTGAATGATTCATGTCTTATTATGCTAAGAAGAAGCGGCGCAAGGGTCTTGATGCCCTCAACCCTAAAATTCCTGCTGAGGACCCTGTCCATGACCCTTACGGCGTCATCTCTGTCAGAGCCGGCCGTCATTATGAGCATTACAAGTGAATCATAATAGGCCGGTATATCCGCCCCCTCATATGCCCCCTGGGATATTCTGACACCTGGCCCCTGCGGAACCTCCATGCGCGTTATCCTCCCGAATGACGGGCTGAAATTCTTCGGGTCTTCCGCATTGATCCTTACCTCAAGCGCCCATCTGTTTGGGTGTATATCGGCCTGCTTAAAGGAGAATTTTTTGCCGTCCGCCACGTCTATCATGAGACCGGCGATATCAAGACCTGTTATGAGTTCTGTAATGCCATGCTCCACCTGTAGACGGGTATTGACCTCCAAAAAATAAAAGCGCTTTGATGCAGAATCAAAAATAAACTCGACCGTACCAGCGCTTGTGTACCCTATTTCGCGCATGAGTCTTGCCGCCGTAAAACACATCTCGTTTCTTATGTCATGATTTATAGACGGAGATGGGGCCTCTTCTATGATTTTCTGGTTGCGCCTCTGAAGCGTGCATTCCCTCTCATAGAGGTGAAATACATTGCCGTGCTCATCCGCGACTATCTGGACTTCAATATGGCGGCCCCGCTCAATATATTTTTCGACAAGGAGCTTGTCATCGCCGAACGACTTTCTGGCCTCGGATCTAGCCTGCTCGAGGGCTATCAAGAGACCGTCATCAGACTCCACCTTAACCATGCCCTTGCCGCCGCCGCCAAAGGCTGCCTTGATTATTATTGGGTAAGAAACGTCTTCATCCTTGATCCATTTTTTTATCTGCTCCACATCAGTAACACCGCTTATGCCCGGAATGGTTGGGACATTGGCCCTCATGGCGAGTTTTTTCGCCTCCATCTTGTCGCCCATGACCTTTATGACCTTTGGAGGAGGCCCTATCCAGACAAGTCCTGCATCAATAACCATTTGGGCGAATATGCTGTTCTCAGCCAAGAACCCCCATCCTGGGTGTATGGCGTCGGCTCCGCTCTTGAGTGCGGCGCCAATCATCTTTTGCATATTGAGATATGACTCGGCAGGCGGGGCCTCGCCAATATAAATTGCGGAATCAGCGACTCGGACATGATGGGCCAGACGATCAGGCGTGCTGTAAACAGCGACAGTGGGTATCTTCCTGTCGCGGCATGTGTGGATGATACGCACCGCCGGCACGCCGCGATTTGCAATAAGTATCTTTTTTATCTTCCGCTCCATCTGGTAACTCCTATCTGGCCATCGCCACAGCCTGGATGTCAATCGTAAGGCAAGTGATTATCATCAACAAAATAAAAAATTGTATTTAAGTCAAGCCCTCCTTAAAGGGCCTTATGGAGCATTATATTATTTTACTTTTCACCTATAAGCTCACTCAATGCCTGCTGAAATTCCTTATCGGATGCTGCCCTCTTGAGAACCCCGGGATCTATATCAACCACATCGGCCTCTGTATTATGCCTTTCCTCCACCAAATCCGAAACATCTATCTCTGTAAGCCTCGCAGCGCTTCTTACGGATATATCAATATCTTTATTTTTAATAGCCGCGCCTGATGCGTCAGCAGCATAGATTGCATCAAACCAGCAAAAGGAATCATCAGCCTTGATGATTTCGCCCAATAATTTTCTCGATGCAGTCAAATTCATGCCGCATCTCCAGCATTTTTCCAGATAATCAAAGGTTATAATACCGCATTTCGGGCATCTCATTTTTTTGACCTCCCTTTTCAGATAAATAACACCTGAGCATTTACAATTCCTTTAAAATATAGCATATAACCATTATCTTTTTTATAAAATATCAGGGCAAAATACATGACTTTAACGAACAATCTAAAATCGACCATCACATGCATTATCATCGGCCTTTTTGTCGTCTCTCTCTCATCCTGCGCTGGCACCCCTAGAACACATCTAGTGGCTGACGCGTCCCTTATAAAAATAGGGCAGAGTCAGTCCGACATCCTTAAATTGTTCGGACCGCCCCACGCCAGCCAAACAAATTCATCAGGCCAGGAGGAATGGTATTATTACGAATCAGACAAACACTTCTGGCAGCGCATCCCTTTTCTGGGAAAATACCTGGGCACGGAAAAAATTAATGCATTACAGATTGTCTTCGATTCAGGAAAAATTATAAAGATCCGGTATTATGTCCCAAGCAGCTAGCAACTCCTGCAACGATCAATTCAAGATAGCCAGGGAGAGAATGGTTGCGCAACAGCTCAGGCCCTTCGGGATAACGGATGAAAGGGTCTTGGCCGCCATGAGGAAGATTCCAAGGCATCTTTTTGTGGAAGAGGCCCTATGGGATCAGGCCTACGGTGATTTTCCGCTACCGATTGGCTACGGGCAGACCATATCCCAACCATATATCGTAGCGCTAATGACCCAGGAGCTTGGCCTAAAAGGCGATGAAAAGGTGCTTGAAATCGGAACAGGTTCCGGGTATCAGGCCGCGCTGCTTGGAGAGCTTGCAAGGTCTGTGTTCAGCGTGGAACGCGTATCGGCGCTTCTTGCCAGGGCCAGAAAGATTTTGGACAAGCTTAACTATTCAAACATATATCTCAAACTTGACGACGGCACATGGGGATGGAAGGATGAGGCCCCATTCGACGCCATAATAGTCACAGCAGGCTCTCCGGCTGCGCCACAACCACTCCTGGATCAATTAAAGGACCCCGGTGTCCTGATAATACCGGTGGGAGATGAATATTCTCAAACATTGGTCAAGATCATAAAATCAAACGGGGAGCTATATCATGAGAATAAAGGCGCTGTTCGCTTCGTAAGACTGATAGGCAATCATGGATGGAGTTCTTGAGTTTTAAACTGTTGGGCACCTAAACGATCACGGGTGATATTTTCATGATGCGAAGGATAGGAGTCATAGGCGCTGGGCTATGCGACCCGGATACCGCCAAAATCGCCGAAAAAGTAGGGGGCATGATAGCCGGTCGAGGGGCCATTCTTTACTGTGGTGGTCTTGGCGGAGTAATGGAAGCCGCCGCCAAAGGCGCATTTGAGGCTGGCGGCGTCACGGTAGGAATACTTCCAGGATCCAAAGCTGCCGAAGCCAACCGGTATATAAAAATACCTATCGTTACAGACATGGGATATGCGAGAAACGTGATACTTGTTAAATCATGCGAGGTCCTGATCGCCATCTCCGGTTCATACGGGACATTGGCCGAGATATCGCTTGCGCTTAAAATGTGGAAGCCTGTAGTGGGCCTTAAGACATGGGAAAATTTTAAGGGTGTCAACTATGTGACCAACGCCGATGAGGCCATTGAAAAGGCCTTCGAGATGTTACCATAGAAATATAGAAGGCAAAAAAACTAAAACGAGGCCTTGATGCAAACTTTCAACTCGATGATCGACCTATTACTGCACCTTGATAAATACCTCGGGTTAATTGTCCAGACTTATGGACATTTTATATATCCCATCCTTTTCCTGATCATATTTTCTGAAACAGGGCTCGTCGTGGCGCCGTTTCTTCCTGGAGACTCCTTGCTTTTTGTAACAGGCACATTCGCAGCTGCGGGCGGGATGGACATTAATCTAACCCTTTCAATCCTGATAGCCGCAGCCATTCTGGGAGATACGATAAATTACTGGATAGGTTATTACACCGGACAAAGGGCATTGCACTGTAAAAATCCGCAGTTTTTAAACAAGAAACATCTGGACAGAACGCATGAATTTTATGAGAAATATGGCGGAAAAACCATAATAATTGCTCGTTTTATACCTGTAATCCGCACGTTTGCGCCATTTGTGGCCGGAGTTGGCAAGATGAACTATAGACGTTTTATTGTCTATAACATGGCAGGCGGAATCTTATGGGTAACACTTCTTGTGCTGGCCGGCTATTTTTTTGGCAATCTATCCTTTGTGAAAAGGAATCTGACCGCCTTTATCTTTCTTATTATCGTACTTTCGATAATGCCCGGCGTCATTGAATACCTCCGCCATTTTCAGACAAGAAGCAGCGCAGCCGAATAACTTTTAACTCAAATTGGCCTCAAAAATACCCTGCAATATCCTTACATGACTTTCCCAGCTGTATCTTTTGGCAATCGCCAGGGCCCTTTCACCCAAAGAACCCCTCGCCTCGTCCGAAAGCCCAAAAAAATGCCTTAAGGCGTTATAAACATCATGGGCCGATGCGCTCTCCAGCACCAGCCACCCGGCGACCTCACCTGCCAATTCGCATGCTCCGGCTGATTGTGTGGTAAGCGCGGGAGTACCACAGGCCATTGATTCCAAGACCGTATTTGCAAATGTATCATACAGGGTCGGAAGGATAAAAAGATCTGAAGCGCTGTACAGCCGCCGCATATCTTTTACATAGCCAAGCCACCTTACCTTCGCCGAGAATTCCGCACGCTTTATCTCGGCGTCGATAGCCCTGTCTCCATACGACCCAGCGATAAGAAGGGTGAAATCACGGCGGCGAAGACCCTTCAATCCATCTATTAGATGTTTCAGACCCTTACGCCTCAAATCAGAACCAGCGAATAGAAGTATTGTATCACTTTCGGGTATTCCCATATCAAGCCTCAGGGCGATACGCTCTCCCGGAGACATTGGATAAAAAGCCTCTAAATCAATCCCATTATAGACTACATGGATATTTGAAGAGGGGACATTGTAATATTGGCGGAGCTGTCTTTTTACAAGGTTGGAAATGGCCACAACAGCCCTGGATTCCTCAATGGCCCTTGACTCCATCCATAAAAGCGCCTTGTGCCTCGGCCTCAAACACCTAAGCTTGCTTACACCGCCATATCCGAGTTCAAGCCATGCGGCGTGAAGGGGATCCGAAATCCTCAATATGTCAACAGGGGCCACTCTTGAGAGTCCATAGGTTAGATCAAAACCATCTTTTTCTAATACCTTCTTTACATTGAAAAAAAAACTCAAATTTTTAAGGATACTCCCACGCCCGAAGACCTTGGCCCTTGAAAAATTACACTCGACCCTTGATCTGTCGGCCACTACCGTAACTTCATGGCCGAGCCTGGAGAGCCATCTGCATATATTCGCACAATAGGCCTCTGCCCCGCCAAATCCAAAACCACATTCCCTGCGAATAACCGCAAGTCTCATTGCGAGGCCCTTGATTTAAGTTTATAGTCATGTCTTGCTATCTGAAGGACCTTTTTCTCAATCCTTGCCACTATCCCTTTGGAGCCGCACTCAGGAAGTCTCGCCGTATAGATGTCCCAAAATATCCTTGACAGCTTATCCCATTCGCCCGCACTCAAGACCGCTTTTGATGAATATGCGAGCTGGGCTATGTCTTTTATCAACCATGAAATGACAATGGGTTCGGCCCTGCGAAGCCTCTGTAGATCCACGACAGAGACATGGCCGTCTTGCTGCTCGTCCCAAAAAAGATGACACAGATAGAAATCTTGATGGCTAAGGCCAAGGCTATGAAAACGCGCAGCAAAATGAGCCAGCCTGCTTACCACTCTAGCCTTGTGATCAAATGGAATATCTCTTGCCAAAAAATCATTGATGCGCACACCCGCAACTTTTGTCATGACGACAATTGACCTTCCACTGACGTCACTGCCTGCCGCCACAGGATCAAAGGTCTTAAGCCCGGCTTCTTTCAATATACTGGCACCCGACCATTCAACCTTGCTGCCTTCAGGCCTTAACCAAAAAAAAGGCCATCTTTTATCTTTATGATAACGCTTTACAAAGAGCGTCTCTCCGCAAAGCTCCATTGTACAGATATCCCGATCGGCCTTTTTTTTGAAAATTTTTAAACGTTCAGACCCCCATAACTCGCCGAAGTCTGAAAGCCCTGCCTCATTAAAATACCGGCTCCATCCATCAACGATCTCCAACCCGTCCTTTACGGGCAGCATCGGATAAAGAGTGCCACCAAAAGGCCACATCCAGGGGCGGGCGCGGCTTTTTAGTTTGCCTCGCATAAAAAAACCTGATATGAGGCCCTTACAGCGCCAAAACACCTTCTATAGAGATGGTCCATGCGGTAAATGCGGGCTGGGGTAAGGCGCAGTGGATGGGTGGGCTGTATTGACAAAGACACGCCGGTACCTTTCAGGCTGCGAAACAAGGAAAACAAGTTATCATATTCTCTGCATATCAATAATTCATCCATATAAACGCGCTTAAATATGCTCAAGAGCAAGTCCTTAATTTTTTGATAATCAGGAAATGACATGGCAGGCAGTGCAATATCGTAGCCAAAACTTTCAGATAAGATACAAGCCAACTCCCTTAACGTCAACGGACCGAAAATGGAGAACACGATCGTTCCTTTGCTTGAGAGCAGGCCTTTGAATATCCTGAATGCCGCCTCCATGTCTTGAAACCAATGGAGCGCGCTGTTCGCAGTGATGAGATCAAAAGGCCCTTTGATAAAAAACGGCAGATCCTCTCCGTCCGCGACACTGAAATTGAGTCTATCGTTTTGAAAAAACTTCTTTCTGGCCTCGGCTATCATGACCGGAGATATATCAATGGCCTCAATAATTGCATCCTTAAAGACCTCTAAAAGCATTTCCGTATAACATCCAGTGCCGCAGCCGATCTCAAAAATACGCTCGCATGACCTGCCTGTTAATTTTGATTTAAGACGGCGGGCCGCCTCAAGCTGTACGTCCGCATAATCATCATAGGTAAGAGAGGCCCTGTTGAACGATCTCTCTATTGTTGTCTTCAAGACGCTATAAGCACCCTTTCAAACTCAGGAGATAAAAATGGAAGATGACCGGATGAATTGATTACTATGATATCCATATCTTCATGTCTTGGCGCAGGGGTCAACGGCGCCACAAGGTCTCTGGCGCCGTAAAAAAATCTTATACTCCTATCAGGATGAATACATCCGGCCGCACCAACGCTTCCCCTTGAAAGATAATCGAGACCGGCTTTCAACCCTGTTGGGTCAAGACCCATCAAATGCGCCTCCTCAAGATCCCTGATAAACCATTCATAATCTTCCCTCTGACCTATAAAACACCGCCGATAGAAACGCCTGAGCATATCAATAAAATTTCTTTCCATACTATCAAGCTGATCCTTGATTTCTTTTCTTGGGAAACGCCTCCTAAAAGAAACAAGGAACAAGTCATTTGTCATGGACGGATATTTACGGCAAAAATCAATGGCTACATAAGAGCCCATTGACCACCCTAAAATAGATACAGCCCTAATATCTTTTTTGCGTAAAAAATTGCAAAGATAGTCGGAAATATCTCCATACACAGGCTCAGCAGGCATGACATAGTTATAACAAAGGCATACGCGCGAAAAAATAGCCGGAAGAAACCCCCATCCAGGTATCAATGCCAAATATTCAGCATATCCCCTTTCCATAATACGAAAATCCATCAGCCAACGCCTCCAAAAGCATGTCTATATCCCTAGGGCCATGGTCAGCGGTTATGGATAGTCTGATCCTTGAGCTACCTTCTGGAACAGTAGGAGGGCGGACGGCCTTTACAAAAAAACCCAACGCTCTCAAATGATCCGCAAGTGCAACGGCGCTTTTGTCTTCCCCGACTATGACGGGTACAATTTGAGACCTGCCAGCGGGGTTTATGCCTAATTGTCTTTTAAGTCTCGCCCGCATGTGTGCTGAATTCTTCAAGACCTTTTCCCTCCTTTTTTTTTCGCTGGCAAGAAGCTTGATGGCGGCAATATTTGAACTTACCACAGGTGGCGGAAGGGCTGTCGAGAATATAAAGGTCCTGGCCTTATTGACTAAAAAATTTTTTAAAGTCTTAGACACAGCCACAAAGGCGCCGTATCCGCCCAAGGCCTTCCCGAATGTGCCAATGATCAGATCGACCCCGTCCGCCAAGGAAGAATCGATGAGGCCTTCGCCGTTGTCGCCAAAAACTCCAACTGCATGGGCCTCGTCCACCATTAGCATCGCGCCGTAACGCTCCTTTGTATCTATGAGTTCACGGATCATGGCCTCATCGCCTTCCATGCTATAGAGACTCTCAACTAATATGAGGATATTTTTATACTTATTTCTGTTTTCTCTAAGAAGCGCCTCCAGGGATTCCAAATCATTGTGGCGAAATCTGAAAAAACGTGCGCCAGAAAGGATGATGCCGTCTATAATACTTGCATGATTAAGGCGATCCGAGAATATTGCATCTCCATGCCCGCATATGGCTGGTATGGTGCCAGTGTTTGCCAGATAACCGCTGCCAAATATAAGAGCGGCCTCCTTGCCCTTTAAAAAAGCGACGGCCCTTTCAAGCTCATGATGTATCTCCATATCTCCGCTCATAAGCCTTGAAGCCCCGGCCCCGGCCCCCCACCTGTCCATGGCCTCGATCCCGGCCTTTATTAGGGCTGGATGATGGGCAAGGCCAAGATAATCATTTGAAGCGAAATTCACCAACCGCTCGCCGCCAATTATAACAACGCCTGGCCGCAACGCCTCAATGGGCTCGAGATGCCTCGGTAGGCTCATTGAGGAATAGTTTGGGGAAATAGTCATGTAGGCCGATTAAAGATATTTTTGCCGAAATTTGAATATAACACACCGAAGATTAAAAATAAAAATGCCCTTCAAACCATAGAGCTTGAAGGGCATTTAAAAAAAATTAAAAAAAATTATTTATGACATGTGGCGCAGGCCTTACCCTTTGGAACCTTCATTGCGGTATGGCATGGCCAGCACATCTTTGAATGAAAATCATTCATTATACCTTCTTTTTTTACGATATCGAACTTAAGCTTGCCGCCAGCCGCACTTGTATGGCATTTATCGCATGTCAATTTAGACTGATGCATTGCGTGCGGGAATATGACAGCGCTCTTGCTGCCAGTAATGCCATATTTTGCCTTTAGATCTATGGTGGCAGGCCCTTTATCCCCGGCAAATGCCAAAATAGGTGTAACTACCAACAATGATGCCGCTATTAATCCTAATGATCTACCCCTCATGTTTGTGAGCACCTCCTTTTATTTTTTTTGGTATTAACAGAAAAAAATCTATAATGCAATATAATTTTATAATTAATTTTATACCCCTTCTGTCTGTCTGGTCTCGGGTCTTTCTTTTATATCCTTTACCAGTTGCCCTATCTGCAAACCAAGCGAAATGCACTGCTTACCCAGCATACAAGCATCCGCCTCCTCTGCTTCGAGATATGTCTCAAGCTTCTTGCCGTATTTTTCCAAATGAACAACCCATAGTTTTTTCTCTTTGTCATATCTTACATTTAAGTCAATCTGACACTGCCCGATATCTGGATATATTTTCCTGATCTTTTCACACAAATCTGCTGGATTCATTATTCATTACCCTCCTATTTTAGAGTTATAGAGAGGTGCCTGCGGAAACATCCTCCATTTTAGGGCTGAAGCTAGGCATCATGCGCCAATCTGTATCAAGTTCGACTTTGCGCCAAGCATATGGGCGATTAAGTATTTCTCGATTCAAAAGATTATGAATGGCATGACCGCCCTTAAATGAACAGACCCTGCCCAGAACAGGCATTCCAAGCAAAGATATATCGCCAATAAGGTCAAGGACCTTGTGACGCACGAACTCGTCTGAAAATCTGAGTCCGCCTTGGTTCAGAACAGAGACTTCATCCAACACGATAGCGTTATCAATGGTGCCGCCGAGCGCCAGCCCATTTTCCTTTAATCGTTCGATTTCTTTTAAAAAACCAAAAGTTCTGGCCCTGCTTATATGACGCTCAAAAATATTAGGCGTCACAAGTGAATCAAATTTTTGTCTGGCTATCGAAGGATGATCAAATGCTATCTCTGCCAATACATTAAAATCAGAACAAGGCGATATCGTTATATATTTATCGCCAGAGCGCACTGTAATCGGATCAAGTATCTCGATATATCGCCTAGGTGCACCCTGTATATAGAACCCGGCCTCCTTGATAAGTGAAACAAATGGATACGCACTTCCATCCATTGCCGGTATCTCTGGCCCATCAATATCTATAATAAGATTGTCAACACCCATGCCGACCAAGGCGGCCATCAAATGCTCAATGGTCGAAACGGAACCGCTTCCATTGCCGACTGTTGTGGCGAGGGCGGTGTCTATTACATATTCAGCCGACGCTGGAATCAACGCGACGGGATCAAGGTCTGTCCTCACAAATCTAATGCCCGAATCCGCTGGCGCCGGACGCATCCTCATAGTTACTCTTGCGCCGGTGTGGAGCCCTATTCCAGCGGCCTTGATAGACCTCTTAAGCGTCTGCTGCAAACACGTCACATCCTTCTCCTTAACCAAAACGCGGCATTCATCGCTCTATACATAAACTTAAGATAAAAATTTTTTATCAGACGCTATGGCACAGCGCAATTATTTAAAGATAAAGCAATAACAGTGCCAACATGTGACAATAAAAAATATTTAAAATTCAATAGATTAAATATCTTAATATAAAAAAATAAATATAACGTGACTATTAAGTCATGCTTTTTGAGAAAATGGGTCCAGAATGTCACATTAAAGACACAACCCTAACTATTTAAGATGGCGTTCGTCCTTGGACCAATCTTTAAGCATCTTGATCCATAAATTCAGATAGATCTTGCGTCTCCACCTGCTCTCCAGCTCGACACGGGCAAGGCTCTCTATTTTCTTAAGACAATCTCCGGCCCTGCCTATTATAATTCCTTTATGGGATTGTTTTTCTATATAAATATTGGCCGCTATTTTAATTAGATCAATCTCAGCCTCTTCTTTAAATTCTTGAATTTCAACCGCTGTAGAATAAGGAATCTCTTGCCTGGCCTTTTCTCCATGCTGACGCATCAACAAACATAAGTATCAAAGCATCCTTTATGGCGCACATGGCGGAGTCAACCAGCATCTTATTTAGAAGACGCCTGGATGTATGTATGCTCGGGGGTGTCCACAAAGACAATCTGGCAATCACGGCTTGTGAGTATCCCTTTGATGTTGTGTCTCGTGGTCTGCGGCTTGGTGTTGCTATGGCTATCTTTTCACATAATATCTGGTTTAAGAGGGTTGACTTTCCAACATCGGGCTCGCCTATTATCGCCACGAAACCCGACCTGAAAAAGGTTGTTTAGCGCCTGACTGCCGGTTGTTTAGCTAGCTGCATCGCGGGTTTCTTCCTTTGAACCTATCATTTCCAATGCAATTCTTGCTGCTTTTTGCTCAGCCTCCTTTTTACTGCGTCCCGTAGCCCTGGCAAGCATCTTTCCTTGCAAGCTGAGCGCCACGGTAAAAACCCTTTCATGATCAGGCCCGGATATACACTCAACCGCATAGACAGGCATATCATGGCAAGACCTCTGGGCGGCCTCCTGCAAATTTGTCTTATAATCTTGCCCAAGACCCAAGCTAAGGGCATCATCCAACAACCCTCCAAAAGACCTTTGAACGAAAGAAAAGGCCGGCCCCATACCTCCATCCATATAAATAGCACCCACCAAGGCCTCGAAGGCATCGGCCAGAATGGAAGGCTTGTCATGACCACCGCCCCTTGCCTCGCCCTTGCCCAAGAGCAGATGGCCGGCCATCCCAAGCCTTCGGGACTGTCTGGCGAGCTGCGCCTCATTGACAAGAAACGCCCTCATTCTGGTAAGATCCCCTTCACCATAGTCATTGGCATATTTTGAAAAAAGCAAATGGCTTATCACGAGGTCAAGAACGGCATCCCCGAGAAATTCGAGCCGTTCATTATCGCATATCCTTGGAATCTGCTCAACGGCATAGGAGCGATGGGTAAGGGCCTGTTCCAATAATTCTTTTCTGACAAAATTATAACCTATCGTTTTCTCAAGCCAGGACAAACCGCCTTTTTTTATCAGCATAATAGAATTTTGCTAGCCTAGAAGAAATAGTAATCTGACCTTAAATCCAGCCATATAAAATATGGCCGATCCTGTTTCGGGATAAAGGTATCTATCTTGAACATTAACCCAAGCGCAAGACGCAAACCTTGTGATCAAAGCCCGTTATTCATACCGTAACGCACTGATCGGGTTTAACAATGACGCCTTGTAGGCCGGATAAAACCCGAAAAATATGCCTGTCACACCTGAAAAGCTAAAGGCCAGGAGCACGGATAGGGGAGAGATAAGTGTCGGCCACCCGGATAAAGTTGAGATAGTTTTCGCCACGCCGACTCCCATCAGTATCCCCATGATGCCGCCAAGCAACGAAAGGGTCAGGGCCTCGATAAGAAATTGCAGTCTTATATCCCATGCCCTTGCGCCTACCGCCATCCTTATTCCGATTTCGCGGGTCCGTTCCGTGACAGATACAAGCATGATATTCATGATCCCGATTCCTCCTACTATAAGGGATACCGAGGCTATTGCGCCAAGAAGGAGCGACATGATTTGCGCCGCCTTTTCAGCCGCTCCAAGAATCTGTGTAAGATTCTTTACCGTAAAATCATTCTCCTGCTTTGGACCTATATGGTGCCTCTGTTTTAATAGCTCGGTGATCTGTTTCTCGGCAGGTTCCAGATAGTCAGCACCTTTCGCACTCACCAGAATAACCTTTATCATGCCGGGGAATGCTGTTCCGAATAATTTTTTCTGGGCCGTTGTGACCGGTACATATATGGCGTCATCCTGGTCTTGCCCGCTCGGGGATTGCCCCTTTTCATCAAGAACGCCTATCACGGTGAACGGGACCTTCTGTATGCGTATGACCTGACCGACAGGGTCAATGGAGCCAAAAAGATTCTCCACCACCGTCTTGCCAAGAAGACAGACTTTCGTGGCCCCTCTAACGTCCTGTCCGGTAAAATATCTGCCTGATGCCAGCGACCAGTCTCTCAGGTCAAACATGCCGCGGGTTGTGCCGGTAACCATTGTCGACCAGTTCTGATTGCCATAAACCACCTGGGCTACGCCGCTTAGCACAGGTGCTACATAAAGCACCGCCGGACATTGTTTTTCAACGGCCTCGGCATCTAAAAGCGTAAGCGTCGGCTGACTGCCCATGCCATGGCTCATGCCGCCCGATGTGCTCGCACCTGGCAACACTATCAAGAGGTTGCTGCCTATGCTCGCTATCTGGTCTTCAAGCATCTTCCTTGCGCCGCTTCCCACAGCCAACATTATTATAACCGCGCCAACGCCTATTATAATGCCCAGCATTGTAAGGATTGAACGCATCTTGTTGGCCCTGATGGCATCCGAAGCTATTTTAAAAGATGGGATGATTCCGATCACGTCTTTTTGACCTCTTCATCATCTGTTACGCGCCCGTCTGAAAATTTAATGATACGCCTTGCAAATGCTGCTATATCTGGTTCATGTGTTACGAGAATGACCGTAACATTAAGATCTTTATTTAGCCTTACAAACAACTTCATTATCTCATAGCTCGTCTTTGTGTCCAAATTGCCTGTCGGCTCATCCGCCAAGATAATAGGCGCATTGTTTACAAGCGCCCTTGCTATGGCGGCCCGTTGCTGCTGTCCGCCAGAGAGCTGATTCGGATAGCTGCCTGCCTTGTCTGAAAGCCCGACCGCCTCAAGGGCTTTCAGGGCCATCTGTCTGCGCTTCTGGGCCCCAACTCCGGCATAGAGCATCGGAAGACCGACGTTTTCAACCAGTTTGGTCCTCGGAAGAAGATTGAAACCCTGAAAGATGAACCCCAATTTTTTGTTTCGGATCTCGGCCAATTCATTGCCGTCAAGCCCTCCGACATCCACTCCATCCAGGAGATATGACCCGCTTGTGGGTTGATCGAGACAGCCTATCATGTTCATAAATGTGGATTTGCCCGAACCGGAAGGCCCCATTACGGCTATAAACGCGCCAAGGTCAATGGTCAAAGAGACATCCCTTAAGGCATGAACCTCGACATCGCCGCTTTTATACACCTTGTTCAGGCCCTTGACCTCTATGAGCGCCATGACTAAAACATCCGCAGAGCCGGGCGCTGATCCTTTGGCTTCTCAAGGGATTCGACTATAACCCTGTCACCATCCTTAATTTCTCCCGAGGTTATTTCACTATATGTCCCGTCCGTAATGCCGACCTTGACAGAGACCCTTTTGGGTTTGCCGGCCCTGTCAAGCACCCATACATTAGAGCCCCTCGGCCCATTTCCTTCGTGTATTCCTCTTTGGGTCTCCTGTTCAGGCATGAATCTCAAGGCTGCGTTTGGAACGCTGAGTATATTTTTTTTGGAACTTACGATTATAGAGACATTGGCGGTCATGCCCGGTTTTAATTTAAACTCAGGATTATCAACCTTTACCACCACATCATAAGTCACCACGTTTTGTATTGTGGTAGGGGCTATTCTGACCTCGGCCACCTTGCCGCTAAAAGGTGTCTCTGGATACGCGTCAACGGTGAACTCCGCATTCTGTCCGACAGCTACGGCGCCTATATCGGCCTCGTCAACATTTGTATCTATCTGCATCTTGGTAAGGTCTTCCGCGATAGTAAAAAGCGTGGGCGTCTGGAAGCTTGCCGCAACCGTCTGTCCAACGTCAACCTTTCTTGAAACAACAATACCATCCACCGGAGAGAGTATCCTGGTGTATTTTAAATTCGTCTCGGCATAATTGAGGCTTGCGCTAAGCTGCTTTATCTGGGCCTTCGACGATCCAACCTGGGCCCTGGCGGTCTCATAATTTGTCTCTGCCGTATCAAGGTCGCTTCTTGCGACCAAATTCCTTGAAAAGAGCTCGCGCTCCCTATTCATGGTCCTCTTCGCATCAACCAAAGTCGCCTCGCCCTTCTTGAGGTCGGCCCTCGCGGCCTGCACATCAGCCCTCGCCTTTTCAACCTGGGCTTCAAAGAGAGCCGGGTCGATCTGGGCTATCAATTCGTTCTTCTTTACAGGTGAGTTAAAATCGGCGTATATATACTTTATTGTGCCAGAGACCTGGGTGCCGACATCGACCGTGGTCACCGCGTTTACCGTGCCGGTGGCGGTCACGGTGGCCTTTATGTCCCTCCTGGCCACTTGCTCCGTCTTGAATTTCGGGGCCTCTTTCCCGCCCCGCATCAAAAAAAATATCGACAGGCCGACAATGACAATAGACGCCAGGATAAAGACTATTTTTTTCACCTTACTCCCCCATCGCCTTTTCGAGCCCTGCAAACGCCACCTTGTAGTCATAAAGGGCCTGGATATGGGCTAACTTGGCGCTCTCAAGGGCAACCTCGGCGTCTGTAACCTCAATCGGGCTTCCGACGCCAACATTATACCTGCCGGTTGCTATCTCAAAATTTTCTTCTGCCTGCTTGACCGCAAGTTCAGCCACGGGCACCTGTTCTTCAGCCTCTTTTAGGTTGAGATACGACTGCTTCACATCAAGAAAGACGGTATTTTTAAGTGCCATCTCTTTTGCGGCGATGGAACTCAGATTCGCTCCCGCCTCTTCAACCTGATATTTTGTAAGAAAACCACTGAATACAGGAAAGGTCACGTTCACCCCAACGCTCCAGCCGTCCTCCAGAGGAAACGACGCCCCGCCCATATTGTAGGAAGCGTTGCCGGCAACAGAGGGATAGTAACCTTTTTTTGCAAGCTCTATCGATGCCTGCGCCGCATTCTTCTGGATGAGCATCGAGCGAAGATCGGGCCTTGCATCATAGGCCTTTTTTAAGGCTTCATCAAAGCCTATCTTGACTGGAATAAACTGGAGGTTATCCTCCAATTCATATCCTTCCAGAGTTGTCATGCCCATTGCGTTATTAAGACCGGCCAAGGCAAGCCTCATGGTGTTTTTCGCCTTTATGAGATTTAATCTTGCATTGCTCAGATCGACTTGTGCCTTCGTGACATCAAACTTGGGCCTGGTTCCGACCTCATAGAAACCTTCCGCCTGCTTGAGATGCAATTCAAACTGCCCTATCGTATCTTGCGCTACCTTGAGGTTGCGTTTAGCCTTTAGCGCAGCGAAATAAGCCTGTCTTACATTAAATATCACCTGACTTTTTATCCACCTTAAATCGAGACTCGATGACGCGAGATTAAGGCGGCTGATCTTGACCTGGGTCGACGTCTTCCCAAAGTCATAAATGTTTTGCGTAAGAGAAAGCCCGCCTGAATAGTCATCAAAGGCCCTATCGGTAATCTGGCTCACGGGTGAATAACGGCTGTATCCTGTCGCAAGATTAATTTGCGGCAGGTAACCTGACTCCGCCTGACCTATTCTGCTTTTTTTCGCTGCGACATCACCCATCGCCGAAAGTATATCGGGCTGATGCTTCAAGGCCAAATTTATACACCTGTCCAGGCTGAGAACCTCGCCCTTGCCGATGCTGTCGTCGCATTGTGCCTTGGAGACCAAAAGGACCGGGGAAAACGCCGCAAAAATAATAAAGCCGAACCATCTAAAATAGATCATATAAAAATAATCATCTCAACCATAGTCATAATTGCCATTCACAATGATAAAATATTGAGTAACCGCTTAGTGGTCAAGGCAATCATAGCCCTATTTCATCCCAATTTCCTTGACTGTCATATCAGGATAAACTATTTATAAAAATTTGTAAGCGAACAAGACATGTGGCGTTAAAGCGCCTTCGGCAAAAATAGTTAAACGTCAGAAGGGATAAGGAGCAAAAAAGTTGAGTAAAGAGAATTTGATACTCAAGCAGCGCAGGGAAAAGCTAGAAGAAATTGAGGGGGTAAATGTAAAGCCCTATCCAAACAATATAAAACCACCCGAAAAAATAGCGGCTTTGATAAAGGCATATGGCGGCGCGGACACAGAGGCTCTGAAGGCCTCTAAAGTAACCTTTAGACTGATAGGCCGCATAATGGGGCTCAGGCGTTTCGGCAAGGCGGCATTTCTTCACATTCAGGACTCATCCGGACGCATTCAGGTCTACGTTGCTAAAGATGGCATTGGAGAAGAGGCCTATGGAATATTTAAAAAATTTGACTTAGGCGATATACTTGAAACAAGTGGCGGACTCTTTCGTACAAACACAGGGGAACTCACCCTGGCGGCAAGCTCCGTCAGGCTCATCACAAAGTCGCTCCGTCCGCTTCCGGAAAAATTCCACGGGCTCAAGGATAAAGAAATCCGCTATCGCCAGAGATATGTCGACCTGATAATAAACGAAGAGGTCAGACAGACCTTTTTGACACGCGCTAAAATAATCCAGATCGTAAGGGAGTATCTTGCACAGAATGGATTCCTCGAGGTCGAAACCCCCATGATGCAACCCATAGTGGGCGGCGCCACCGCAAAACCATTTGTCACGCATCACAACGCCCTTGGTGTTGATCTATATCTCAGGATTGCACCAGAGCTGTATCTCAAAAGGCTCCTTGTGGGCGGATTTGAACGTGTGTTCGAACTAAATAGAAATTTTAGAAATGAAGGCATATCCCTTCAACACAATCCCGAATTCACGATGCTCGAGTTTTATGAGGCGTACGCTACATATGAAGATCTAATAAAAAGAACTGAAGAACTCTTTTTAAAAATCGCCCACGAAGTCCACGGACAAAACAAAATAAGCAATCAGGGCCAGACGATAGATCTGACGGCGCCGTGGCGCCGTATCACATTAAAAAATTCGCTTAAGGAAGTAGGCGGGATACCCGAATGCGATCTTTTGGACAGGACAAAGATGACTGCAAGACTCAAAGAACTGGGGGTGGACATCAGGGGTGACGAACTCCAAGGGAAACTATGGACAAAACTCTTTGACCTTCTTGTGGAGCCGAAGCTCATACAACCCACATTTATTACGCATTATCCCACGGATGTCTCGCCTCTTGCGCGCAGAAACGAGGATGACCCATCAGTAACAGACCGCTTTGAACTCTTTATCGCCGGCAGAGAGATCGCTAACGCATTCTCAGAACTGAATGACCCTCGGGACCAGTGCAATCGTTTCAAAGAACAGATAGACGAAAGAAAGGGTGACGAAGAGATCCCGCCCGTACTGGACGAAGACTATGTAGCAGCGCTTGAATACGGAATGCCCCCGGCGGCAGGGGAAGGCATAGGGATAGACCGCCTGGTCATGCTCTTTTCCGACTCCCCGTCCATACGAGATGTCATACTATTCCCGCAGCTTAAACCGGAACCGGCCCTTAAATGATTAACTTAAATATATCGTTTGAATGGTTTACGGCCCTAAGATACCTCAAGGCAAAACGTAAACAGGCATTTATTTCACTGATAACATTGATATCAATAGCCGGCGTTGCCATAGGAGTCATGGCGCTCATCGTGGTAATATCGGTAATGGGCGGGTTTGAAGACCACCTAAGGACAAAGATACTCGGCATCAACTCCCACATCATTGTAAGGAGCTACCGCGGCTCATTCGGGGACTATAAAAAAATAGAAAGAAAAATACTCGACACATCCGTCGCGGAAAACAATATGCTGGAAAAAATATTCGGCATGGGTTCAAGGGCCAAGATCATAGCGGCAACACCTGTCATTTACATACAAGCGCTTCTAAGCTCTGGGCATGGAGTAAGCGGGGCAATTATACGTGGAGTCGATCCTGACACCCTGCCTACGGTCATAGACACTGGAAGGATATTGCTGGGAGAAGGCCTTTCCGCATTGAAACACGGACGCAAAAACGCCCTCCCGCCTATAATCTTGGGCAAGGAACTGGCAAAAAACCTTGGCGTTTCTGTTGGACAAACCGTACAGATAATCCTGCCGAGCGGCACCATCACACCTGTCGGCATGCTACCAAAGATAAGGGGATTCAAGGTAATAGGCATAGACACCACTGGCATGTTTGAATACGACTCATCCCTTGCATTTATAGACCTCTCTGATGCCCAAAAACTCCTCGGGCTCAATGACAGTGTTCATACTATCGAGCTTAAGGTCTCGGATATCTATGCATCCGACAGACTTGCGCAGGCCATAGAAAGAAAGCTCGGCCCGCCTTTCTTTGCAATAGACTGGCAACAGATGAGCAGGAGTCTGTTCTCCGCGCTTAAGCTCGAGAAGATCGCCATGTTCATAGTATTGACGTTGATAGTATTGGTGGCGGCATTCAACATAGTAAGCACTCTTATAATGATGGTTATGGAAAAACATCAGGATATAGCTATTCTAAAGGCGATAGGCGCAACAAACAGGCAGATACTCAAAATTTTTGTATATAATGGCTTAATAGTTGGGCTCATAGGGACATTTATCGGCGTTATCGGCGGGGTTGGCCTTTGCGAACTGCTTTCAAAATATAAATTTATAAAGATACCAAGGGATGTATATTATACCGACTCGCTTCCAATCCTCTTAAACACAACCGATGTGGTCATAACAGCCGCATCCGCGATCATCATCTGTTTTATCGCGACTATTTATCCGGCCAGACAGGCGGCCAAGGTGAATCCGTCCGAGGCGCTGAGAAACAGATAGCGCTCCTTCACTCTTCACGCCTTTCACTTGCGCAGATGACTGCAAATATCTCTGGCGAGTTTGTTGGAAACACCCTGCACATTTACAATCTCTTCAAATGACGCATTCCTGACCCCCTCGAGACTCCCGAAGCGCCTGAGAAGTCTGCGTTCGATTATAATGCCCACCCCAGGCACATCTCCAAGTCCTGAGCGGAGCCTTAACTTGTCGCGCCGTTTTCTGTGGAAGTTTATCCCGAACCTATGGGCCTCATCCCGGACCCTCTGCAAAAAAAGCAGAACCGGATGCGACCTTGGAAGAAACAAGGGTTCCACCCATGACGGCCTATATATCTTTTCACCTTCGCCGCCTCTTTCCTTGGCGATCGATACGATCTCAAGACCCTCCGACAACCCAAGGATGGAGGCCACCCCCAGGGCCTCGTTTAACTGACCTCTTCCACCGTCAATAATCAAGAGATCCGGAACACCCGCCTTTTGTGAGGCCATTAACCGCCTTGTAACCACTTCACGGATCATGGCGTAATCATCAACTCCCGTGACATCTTTTATATTGTAATGCCTGTACCCCTTCTTATAAGGCTTGCCATTCTTAAAGGCCACCAAACTACCCACGGGGAGACTCCCGCCGGTAGTTGATATATCGACGCACTCGACAAGGTTCGGCTGCGACTTGAGGACCAGCACATCTTTTAGGCTATTTAAAAGCACACGCCCTGCCAGACCTTCTTTTCTTGCGCCGCTGAGGGCTAAGCGCGCATTCTCGGATGCCATATCTAAAAACTTGCGCCGCATACCGCGGACCTTGGAGCTATTAAGCCTCTTCATCCCCATCTCTGACAACCATTCCGACAGAGGCAAGACATCTAAAGGCTGAAACGGCACGACTATCTCTGGCGGGGCAGGGTTATCGCTATAATATTCACGCAGAAAGGCCGACAAAACAGCCCCTTCTTCTTCACCGTTAACAAAAGTCATATTGTGTATTTCTTGACCCCTAACCACACCGGCCCTTACATGCAGAACCGATACCACAGCGTACTCATCTTCCATTGCCAGACATACAGCGTCAAGGTCTGTATCCATGCCTACAACAATCCACTGGCTTTCCGTAATTCCCTGAATGGCGGCCAGTCTGTCTCTCAAGATAGCGGCGGCCTCAAACTCAAGCTTTGAGACGGCCTCATTCATTTGGACCTCCAAAGAGTTGACCAAAGCGCTGGTCTTACCTTCAAGGAATAGCCTGACCTCTCTTATGCGTTCCCTATAGCTGAAAGATGAAATAGCCTTTATACATGGAGCCGAACAGTATCCAATCTGATATTTAAGGCATGCCCTGCCCCTTGACGCCATAACAGAGTCGGTACATGTTCTTAGACCAAAAAGGGCCGTAACAAATCTAGAGGTCTCGTTAATGGCCTTACCCGAAGGATACGGCCCAAAATAAATAGCCCCGTCCCGCTGCCTTCGTCTAACAATAGATAATTTAGGGAATTCATGCCTTACATCGAGCCGCAGAAACGGATACGCCTTGTCATCGCGCAGCAAGATATTATATTTTGGTCTGTGTTCCTTGATCAGAGCCGCTTCAAGTATAAAGGCCTCTTTCTCTGTAGCCGTTACAATGAATTCAAAGGTAACGGCACGCTTGAGCATGAGAGATGACTTCCCTGGCAAATCGGCCCCAGCCCTTAGATAAGAAGAAAGTCTCTGGCGCAAGTCTTTTGCCTTTCCAACATAAAGGACTTCCGCAGTCTCATTTTTAAAGAGATAGGCCCCCGGAGTCCTTGGAATCTTTGAAAGGACTCCGGGAGAATTTGTTGGAAATCCAAGAGAGGTCACTTTTTAGGTAAAAACAGCCTCTTTGAAAAAGGCTGGCAACATAAAGGCTGCCCTGCATATCTCGTCCGTAAAATATTTTGCGTTTACTCTGTGAGCAGCAAACCTTGCTGGATCAAAATCTTTGGATGGATCATATTTCTTGCTGGCCATGACCCAACTCCATAAGCCACTTGGATAGGTTGGAATAGCACCAATATAAAAATTGATTACAGGGAAACCAGCCTCACGGAGATTGCGATGCATCTCTTTTATAATATTGATATTATAAAATGGCGACTCGCTTTGGGCAACCAAAATGCCGTCGGGCCTCAGAGCGGCAAGGCATTTCTTGTAAAAATCCTCCTTAAAGAGACCTTCGGCCGGCCCTATTGGATCGGTTGAATCAACAATGAGTATATCGAAAATAGATATATTCCTGCCCATGTATTCTGTCCCATCATCAACAACCACGGCAACCCTATCATTGCCATTAAGTTCAGAGGCGACGCGCGGGAAAAATTTTTTGCAGGTCTCTATAACCAATCCATCTATTTCACAAAGCACCACCCTTTCCACGCCGCCATGCTTGACAACCTCTCTGACCGCGCCACCATCCCCGCCGCCTATTATTAAGACATTTTTGGGGGCCGGGTGGAGGTAAAGCGCCGGATGCGTTATCATTTCATGGTATATATGTTCGTCCCTGTCGCTTGTCATGACAAGTCCATCCAGGAGCAGGACGCGCCCATATTCATAGGTGTCAAGGACTTCAATGGTTTGATAATTAGACCTACCTACAAACAAAGTCTCTTTCACCTTGAGCTTAAGGCCTGCATTTGGAGTATGAAATTCAGTATACCAAAGGTCCATCTTTTTTCATCGACCACCCAAAATATAAAAAACAAGAAAAAGAGACAATGAATTCGTGATCGTTCAAATTTGGTCGCAATTGCTGAACGAAGTGCGAACCCATTTTGAGCAAGAACTTCTGCCCTGACGGGCAAAAACCCGCCCCAGCGGCGCGTCTCTGCGTCAGCAGAGAGGCAAAGCCCGCAAAATTCGCAGTGTTTAGATTGGTCGGGGCGAGAGGATTCGAACCTCCGGCCCTCTGCTCCCAAAGCAGATGCGCTACCAGACTGCGCTACGCCCCGAACTTCAGTGAGTGCTTTTTACCATATGGCACAAATGGCTTCAATAGATTAAGTTAATTTTCATAAACTAAGACATGGCTTGGGTCTTGACAGAATCCATATAAAAGCCTTATTTTATAATAATAAATAAATTAAATATAATCAATTAGATATGTTTAATTTGGAAAACAATATCTTCGGGGCTGAACACTTTAAAATCTTAAACGAAGCCTTATATATATCCGAAGAGATCACGACAGATTATTTTTTATTCGATAACAAGCGTTGGATGAAAAATCCATATGAGATCTTGACATTAAAAGATGTCCCGGTGAATGAACATCCTGATAAGGCACTTGCACATTTAGTGCGCTATACAAAAGATTTAAAACAAAAGAAAAGCGGCAGTGACGATAGGGCGTTTTATAGGATATGCCTTAATGACTACCGTATCCTTAAAAAAACTTTTGGCGGGGCTAGAGAAAAACTCCTACCTTTTCTATTATATATAATGACCCATGAGCTTGTGCATATAGCAAGATTCGCCCTTTTTGCCTCCCATCCTGTTATATCGACACATAAAAACGAAGAGAGGCTGACACACGACTTAACATGTGAGATATTGAAACCGCTCACGAGCATAAAAAGTCTTGCAGAGGTGGCAGACGGATTTAGAATAGGCTCTCATTAGTTATTTTGTTTTAAAAGGACCACGGCAATATATGAATTTCATAATAAAAATTGAGTTGTTATCACGGTTTAAATTTCAATCTAAAATATAATATTTTAGTCATGGAGGTATTAAGATGCCAATATACGAATATGAATGCAATTCTTGCGGTAAAATTATTGAACACATGCAGAAGCTTTCCGATCCTAATCCCCAAAAATGCTCATGCGGCGGCAGACTCAACAAGCTGATTTCCAACTCAAGTTTTCATCTGAAAGGAACAGGTTGGTATGTAACGGACTATAAGGGGAAAAAGGGCGAGACCTCCAAAAAATCAAGCAGTAAGCCGCTGGCTGAAACAAAGACGCCCGCCAATCAGGACATATCTACATCCTCATCGAAAGAAACTCCGGCCGCCTGTAAGCCATAAGCCCCCAAAGCCGCAGAATCAACCGCGTCCGCGTCGGCGCATTACGCGTAATAACTACAGCCATAATCAGGAGAGTCGGTTCGAGGCCACACAGTGCTTTTGCCTCGAACCAAATCGGCACTACGAACAGTTTGGGCTAATGCAATTGGCAGGATTGGCCTCTCTTTTTTTAACCCTTATGATCTTGAGATTTTTCTTTATATTTGCACATCCTGACGCCTCGTCCCTTGCTTCCTTCATGGCCTTTATATAGACATCACATTCCTGGCAATGATTTAGCTCTCTGGCGCAGGCCGTGCTCGCCCTCTCCCAGCAAGGCACAATCTTATTTGCAAAGGCAGTGCATTTTTCTCTTCTTTCCGGAGGGCATTTCTTGATTTCCCAGCATGGCGTCAACTCAAGCAGCTTTTTTATGCCAGGGATGCTTATACCTTCTTCATGGATAAGATGACGCAAACAACTTATCCACTCGACATCATCCTGAGAATAATAGCGCTTATTACCTTGGCGGGCAGGATTGATGAGGCCCTCTTCCTCATATACCCTGAGGGTTCTAGGGTGCAATCCGAGCAGTTTGGCCGCTACACTTATGGGATAAATGGGTTCATTTTTGTCGAGTTCCATTTTCCCTCCTATTTTATATGGTCATGTAACTTTAACAACTTTAAGCATTCTAATGTTTAACTATTAAAAAATATAAATTTTTATGTCAATATTTAAATTTGAATATCATTCATTTTTTAACTTTTTTAGCCTTTACCAAAATAATTCAATAACGGTCTTTTAATAATTATAATATGATAGTTAAAGGAAAGAAACATCAAGAAGAATCTATTTTGATGAATTTTCTATAAAAACTAAAAATAAATATTGAGGCCATTAAGATATAACCATTACAACATATCGCATCCTGGACTGAGAAGAGGATTTGCAAGAATCAAATTTGCATTAGCGGCCCTGAGGATCTTTAGATGCGTGCAATCTGATCTTAACATAATCATATAAGAAAATATCCTCACAAGTATATTGTTTTCATCAATCCAGCTAGCCATAATTATAAATGATAATATCATGCAGCGCTAAGATAGCCATTTTTTTGTTTTAACCGATGATGTCAAAGACAGATAAGGCCCAAAATATTGCACTCGACAATAATCATACATATATGGAATACTGTTGATCGGGAAGATAGTAGAATATCCAATGGCGTCAAAATTTATTCTTTTAACTAGCTAATTTTATTATTATTTATAAATTTTATTTATATTAAAATTGTAAGAATATTAACAGATTAATTTTTTCCATTAATTACAATTAAAATATTTTACATTCACGATAAATATTTATCCATTTTTATTGATAGATTGAATATCACAATTTTTTTATAATAAAAAATATCTTGATTTTAACATTTTAAATTGTCAACTAACTAATTGAAAATATTATTTTTTTCTTGACAAAACAAAAAAATAATTTATTCTTTTAATTAAAGATATAAGATTAAAAGTCAATAAAAATACGCTTTAATTAACTTCTTGAATAAGGAGGAAAGCGGACCATGAATAAAATGAAGGCAATAAAAACAAAACTGAAAGAACGTAGCAATAAAATTATCAATATTGATGATATATCAAGCGTTGATTTTGAGGAAGAGGTAGGCAACATAGGTTTGGGATCAGCAGGCATAGTAGCTGGACTTGTTGGGGCGTGGAGTCTTATCTGTCTTGCAGCTGGGCTTATAGCAGCTCATGGTCCTATTGGTTTTATAACAAGTTGGATTGGTGCAGTTATTGGCAATTAAATTAATTAATTCAGAAAGGAGGCTCTAAAATGCAAAACGCTTATTCAACAACACAGGTAAAGGCAAAGGATAAGGCCGGCATAGACGTGTCAAGCACGAGTATAGAAAAAGAGATATCGAAATTAACACTGGCCGCAGGTGGTATAATGGCTGGCGCCGTAGGTGTATGGGGCCTTGTATGTCTTGCGGCGGGCATGATTTCTGCTGGCGGACCAATAGAACTCGCCAAGGCATGGTTTTCTGCTGTGACAGGTATGTAATTTGTAATATATAATCTAATATATTACAAATGATGGGACATCTTTTTGATGTCCCATCATAAAGTTATCTTTCTTTTTCTCATTCATCAATTACCTCTCCATTAAAAAACATCCTTAATCTATCAGATAAAGATGTTTTGCCCTTCCATTTACGCTAAGATTTAATTATTATTTTATTATTTGGTTAATGTTTATATTTTTGAACTTAAAGATAATTTTTTTAATTATCTTCGGGAGGAAATAATTGCGTTATATGATCAGGGCCTTAATGGCCATTATAATATTTGCTGCAATAGGAATAACCGTTTATTTGCCCTGGCACTTTGAAGATCAACTTCCAGTTATGAAATATAGCGATTTTATAACAGCCGTCAAAAAGGGGGAAATTTCAGAAGTAAAAATCGAAGGCGGAGAGCTGACGATAACAGATAACAACAGACGGACCTTTTTTACTTTTTCACCCGACATAAATAATCTTATCCCCACATTATTAGAACACAAAGTTTCAATAAAGACTGAATCCACCAAACTAGGCTTCATATTCTATCTCCTTATCGCAACAATATTCTTAAGTATAACAGGGCTTTTCATATTATGGTTCTTCAATAAGCAAATCAGGAAAAAAGAAGACAGTAAGTTTGCAAAAACCAAAATTATCAATCTCTGCGAACGCATCAAGTGCGCTACATTTGATGATATAAAAGGTATCAACGAAGCGAAAGAAGAGGTGGAAGAAATCGTAGAATTTCTCAGGCAACCTTCCTCAGTAAGCCGCCTTGGCGGAAGAATCCCAAAAGGTGTCTTGCTCATGGGTCCCCCAGGCACTGGCAAGACATTGCTCGCCAGGGCCATCGCCGGCGAGTCCGGTGTGCCTTTTTTTAGTATAAGCGGTTCAGATTTTGTAGAGATGTTTGTCGGGGTCGGGGCATCCAGGGTTAGAGAACTCTTTAAGGAGGCCAAAAAAAATGCACCTTGCATAATCTTTATAGACGAAATAGACGCCGTAGGTAAAAACAGGGGAATGGGCGATGCGCCAGGCGGTCAAGAAGAAAGGCAGCAGACCCTCAACGCACTTCTGGTGGAGATGGATGGCTTTGAATCAGATGACAATATAGTAGTTTTGGCCGCGACCAACCGGCCCGATATTTTAGACCCAGCCCTTTTACGTCCCGGGCGCTTTGACAGACGCATTTATATCCTGCCGCCCGACATGAAAGGCCGCATTGATATCCTGAAAATACACACAAGAAATGTCGTTTTATCAAAAGACATAGACCTTGATGCTATCGCCAAAAGCATACCAGGCTTTACCGGTGCCGATATCCGCAACCTGGTCAATGAAGCAGCCCTTGTAGGGGCGAGGAAGGGCAAGGATGCCATAGAGATGGAAGACTTTGAGGAAGCCAAAGATAAGATCATTCTTGGGGTCGAAAGAAAGGGGATGGTAATGAACGAACAAGATAGACGGACCGTTGCCTATCATGAGGTGGGTCATGCCATTATGGCTAAAATATTACCCAATACCGACCCTGTCCACAAAATAACGATTATCCCGAGAGGAAGGGCTATGGGGATAACTCAACAGATCCCCCTTGATGACCATCATGCGTATTCAAAGGAATACCTGACGAACAGGATTAAAATCATCTTTGGAGGAAGGGCGGCCGAAGAAGTGGTATTTGACAAAATAACGACTGCCGCAAGAGATGATATCATAAGGGCGACGGAAATAGCCACAATGATGGTATGCCAATATGGAATGAGCGATAATATCGGTCCGGTCTCTTATCAGTCTACTACCGGCTCCTTTTTGTTAGGAGAGTCTCGCCCGCTATTTTTAAGTGAAGAGATAGCCAGCCTGGCAGACAGGGAAATAAAAGGATTTCTGGAAGAATGTTATGAATCTGCAAAAGATACGATAAAAAAGGAGAGGCAGCTGCTGACAAAAGTAGCTGAAATATTATTGATCCAAGAGACGTTGGACAGAGAAGAATTTGAGATAATTTATGAATGCAATCAAAAACTTATGAAAGAAGATATGCAAAATTCCGACAAATGCTCTATCTGTAACATAGCTTGGTGTGAAAAAAAACTTGCAGGGCGCCAAGACGAAAGCACTGAAGCCTAAGACGCCGACTATTTAATTTTATGGCCTGCCCAAAGTACCCTGTCGCAGACGTTCAGGGACACAGTGCATTTGGCGAAGGAAAAGATGTTAGGTGAAGCGGCAGCTTAATGGGTGGTGGTATTAGATCAGGTCGCGGCTGTTATATATAATGTTCCATTGATAAGCAACAATCCCCTGCTACATCAAATCAGAGGCGATTTTCGCCTTTAATTCCTGAATTTTTTTCTCTATATCCGCCTTTCCCTTGGCGTCTTTGGTAAACTCAAGGGCCTTTTTAAAAAAAAGCATGGCATTCTTATAATTATTTCCGGCAAGATAGGCATCTGCAAGGTGTTCAATGATAGTCGGGTCGTCAGGTATGAGTCCGTTTGCCTTTGCGAGAAACTCGACAGCCTTTTTATATTCGCCCTTCTTATAATAAACCCACCCCAAGCTGTCGATGATATATCCATCATCAGGCGCCTTTGTAAGGGCCCTTTTTATCAATCCCTCAGCCTCATCAAGATTTATCCCCTCTTCAGCGTAAGTGTAGCCAAGATAGTTGAGCGCAGAGACATGATCAGGGTCCAGCTTGATGACCTTTTTGACAAGACTTACAGCCCGTTGCCTGTATCCGGCCTTATCTTCCAGCATGGCCAAGGAAAATAAGAAAGTTACATTATCAGGGCTCGCCTCCAACGCCTTATTAAGCACGGACTCCGCATCGGATATCCTGCCCGCATCCTCATAGAGCCCGGCAAGGCCCAATATCCACGGCTCGGCATTGGGTTGCGTCTCAAGAAGCCCCTTGAGTAATTTAATCGCCTTGTCAGACTCGCCTTTTCTCTTTAAAAGAAGGGCGAGCCGGTACTTTGCGTCAATAAAATTATCCTCGCCCTTCTTGATCTTCTCCAAGAGATCGATTGCTGCGTCTATGTCGCCTTTTTGCTCATTTGCTATAGCCATGTAAAAGAGCACCTGACCGCTTTCAGGGTATGTCTTGGCGAGTTCCTTGAGTGTGGCAATGGCCTCGTCATATCTGTCAAGCTGAAGAAGCACCAGTGCGATCCTGAGCCCAATCCTCGGATCATCAGGAACCAGGGCCCTTAACTGTCTCAGCTCTTCAAGCGCCTCGTCATATCGCTTTTCCTCCACCAAAAGACCCACAAGCTCATCTCTGGCATCCGTGTTGCCTGGCTCAATGACGAGAAATGCCTTACACATATCTATGGCCTCTGGCAAAGAACCCATCTGTTCATAGATGTTAGCCAAATCAAGATAAACGGCCGGAAAGTGCCTGTTCAACTCAAGGCTCTTTTTCAGAAACTCCAACGCCCTTGGGTAATCCTTGGAATCTCTATAGAGCATCCCAAGATAATAATAGGCCAAAAAAGAGCGCGGGCCAGGTATCCGCGCCAACCTTTTAAAAGATTCTTCGGCCTTTGCAAAATCCTTGGCCTGAGCGTAAATAGAACCTTGCAGAAATAAGGCGTCTGAATAATCAGGGTTGGATTTTAAAATCTTATTTATAATGTCCAGCGCTGCACCGGAGTTATCATGCGCCGCATAACAACGGGCCAGCATGACTTTAAGCCCGATGTCTCCGGGATCGCTGGCTATGGCCCGCTTGGCCCATGTCTCACAGGCGTCGAAATCCCCTTTTTGAAAGGCGGTATTGGCAAGCTCTCTCATGATCGTCACAGCCCCGGGATCCAATTCAAGAACGCGCTTTAATAAATCCATGGCCGCATCGAACTTGCCGTTGTCCCTTTCTATATTAGCCTGCATATAATAGGCATAGGCATCTTTACGGGCGGAATTTTCGTCCCCTGCGCCATCGCTTGAAGGGATCAAGGCCAATATGAGAAAAAATAAAAAAAGAAACCTTACGCTGCGCATCCGCTTTATGGTCATGCCTCTTCAATCCCTTCATTATAAGATTCAATATCTTTCACTCTGTCTTTTAAGAATTGCCTAATCTTCTTCTTTACCCTGGATTCTATCTGCCTTATCCTCTCTCTTGATACACCGAACTCCTCTCCAAGCTCTTGCAACGTTATCGGATCATCGGTAAGCATGCGTTTTTCAAAAATTATCTTCTCTTTTCCTTTGAGCGTGCCCCTCAAGTCTTCAAGGTGTTTTCTCAATTGAGCGAGCATCTCTTTCTTGGCGAAGGCAGATTCAATAGGAGGATCATGGCTTGGCAGGAAATCCATATGACTGTCATCTGAATTCTCTTGCATGGGGGCGTCGAGCGATACCTCCCATGATCCCATCCTTTGCTCCATGCCTATAACATCTTCTTCCGGCACGCCGAGGCTCTCAGAGATAAGCTTTGGAACCGGTTCGAAGCCAAGGGCGTAGAGCCGCTCCTTTTCCTTGCCTAAATTATAGAAGAGCTTTCTCTGGGCCTGTGTCGTTCCTATCTTGACCAGCCGCCAATTATCCATGATGAATTTTAATATATATGCCTTGATCCAAAAGGAGGCGTAATACGAAAACTTCACGCCTTTATAAGGATCGAATTTCTTTACTGCGTGCATGAGCCCAATGCTTCCCTCCTGGACGAGGTCCATGAAGTTTTGCATCCAAAATTTTTGGAAATCAAGGGCTATCTTCACGACAAGCCGGAGGTTGGCCGTCACTATCCTCGATGCGGCCATGGGATCATGGGTCTCATAGTATAACTTGGCCAGCCTCTCTTCTTCCTCCTTTGTCAAGAGTGGGTAATGGCCTATCTCGCTCATATATAACTGAATCGGATTTGTCTCGTCAGAAACCACCGCATCAAACCTGCCGAGCCTCAAAGCAGGCAGATTGCCCTTTCCTCTATTCACCTTCATCTTTATCCTATCCGCCATCAGAACCTCTATAAAAATTGATAAATTAATTCTACAGCAAAAACCTCTTTTCTCCAAAAGAATAAGAATACATCCACCAGTAAGAAACAAAATCAATATCTTGAAACCTGCCTAAAAAGATTTAAATTCCCTATCGAAAAAAAGGTACATATTCCATGCCTTCACGGCCTCTTGGCGCTTAAAAATGACAATACTTTTAAAGACATCAATTTTACTTATGATATCAAATATATTTATGACATTTGCGTGGTATTCGCACCTAAGAAATCTCAGCGACAAAAAATGGTATATCGCGGCGATCTTTAGCTGGGGCATAGCGCTCTTTGAATATATGGTCCAGGTGCCTGCGAACCGCATAGGTTATCAGACACTGAATCTGTCGCAGCTAAAGATACTTCAGGAGGTCATAACCCTGTCTGTATTCGTGCCATTTGCCGTATTTTACATGCATCAACCCATAAAATACGACTACCTTTGGGCCGCGCTCTGTATAATGGGGGCTGTCTATTTCATATTTAGAACCTAAATGAAAAACCCCGCGTGCGCAGTGGTGCTCAAGCAAGGGAGAGAGGCATCTGTCGCAAGGCGCCACCCCTGGCTTTTTTCAGGCGCGATCCAAAGGGTAAACGGTAGCCCCTGCATGGGCGAGACAGTCTCTGTAATGGCAAGTGACGGCAATGTGTTGGCATTTGGGGCATATTCTCCTCATTCACAGATCAGGGTGCGCATATGGACCTTTGAGATGAAAGAAATAGGCCCTGCATTTTTGCGTTCAAGACTCGAGTGCGCCATTGAGGCCCGCAATAATATCAGGGTCGCTTCCCGCACGGATTCCTACCGGCTTGTAAATGCCGAGTCCGACGGCCTTCCAGGGCTCATAGTGGATAAATATGGCGCCTTTGTAGTCTGCCAGTTCCTTTCAGCCGGGGCTGAATACTGGCGGAATGAGATAGCTGCACAGATAAACGGCCTTGTCTGGAACAGAGGCATTTATGAGCGTTCAGATACGGACTCCAGAACAAAAGAAGGGCTTGATTCTAGAGTGGGGGTCATATCGGGTGAAGAGCCCCCTGAATTTCTGGAAACGCTGGAGGGTGAATGCCGATTCCTTGTCGACATAAGACGCGGGCACAAGACAGGTTATTATCTCGATCAAAGAGAGAACAGGCTGGCAGTTTCAAGATATGTATGGGGCCGCGAAGTCTTGAACTGTTTTTCATATACGGGCGGCTTTGGCGTCTGGGCGCTGAAAGGCGAGGCTAAAACGGTCACAAATATAGACACGTCCAAGGAGGCGCTTGAACTTGCCTCGCGTAACGTGGCACTAAACCATCTTGATACGGCAAGACTTGCCAACATCGAAGGAGATGTGTTCAAGGTCTTAAGGGCATACAGAGATACTGGGCGAGGCTTTGATGCAATCATACTCGATCCTCCTAAATTTGCGGGCACGAGGGCCGACATTGAAAAGGCGGCGAGAGGCTATAAAGATATAAATCTATTGGCGTTCAAGCTATTAAGGCAGGACGGCCTGCTCTTTACCTTTTCCTGTTCAGGGCTGTTGAAGCCAGAACTTTTTCAGAAGATCGTGGCAGACGCCGCGCTGGACGCAGGGAAAAACGTCCAGATAATAAAACGCATGGGACAGGCGGAAGACCATCCTACAGCCCTTAATTTCCCTGAAGGGACCTATCTTAAAGGCCTTGCCTGTCTAGTCTGCGGTTAACACCGCAATAATGTTTAAGTGCATGACATCGATACGGCCGTTGTACTAGCCATCAGGCATGGCACCGGCCGGATTTATCCTCGCGCGCGGTCAAACCCGTGTCAGCGGTTTAAGGCTGTAAATATGCCGATCTGTAGCCCATATGATAATCGCCGTTACTGAATAGACAGCCCCAAGCGCGCAAACGCCGGCCCAGCCTTCATAACTGAATATCGCCGCAGAGGTTGCTGAACCAATCGAACCGCCGATAAAGAAACTCATCATATAGGCCGTGGTTAAGCGGCTTCTAGCCTCAGGCCTCAGCCTATATATCTCACTCTGGTTCAGTATATGGGTTCCCTGCACGCCGAAATCAAGCAGGATTATACCCATTACGAGAGACAATAGGCTTGTAGCGCCCATTGCCGCCAGCATAAATGATATCAAAATCAAGCTCACGAAAAAACCCGTGGCGGATCTAGCATATCCCCTATCGGCCATTCTTCCGGCGATATTGGCACTTATAACACCTGATGCCCCTATCAGCCCGAACAATCCTATTACAGCATCGCTGTAGCCGTATGGGGGGCGGGACAAGATAAAGGTCAAGCTCGTCCATAACACGCTAAAGTCAGCAAACACCAAGGCGCCGTATAGCGCCCTCTTCCTCAGGATGGGCTCCGTTCTCGCAAATTCCCAAACCGACCTCAACAATTGGACATAATTGAGCCTTGTATCGACTTTATTTTCCGGGAGATTGATTGAAAGCAAAATAAAAAGGGCTGTTATAAATATAGAAGCAATTCCAAATACAAATCGCCAGCCAAGCAGAGATGATATCATGCCACTTAATGTGCGTGCAAGAAGAATGCCCGTAAGAAGCCCACTCATTACTTGTCCGACGACCTTCCCTCTCTCATAATTAAGCGCAAGCGTAGCAGAAAATGGGACCAATATTTGAGCTACAACAGATGTCAATCCTATAGCTAATGATGATAGTATAAAAATTATAATTGAAGGGGAAAATGTAGCAGCTATAAGCGACAATACTAAAAAAAATAAAACAGAAAGTATTAGGTGTTTACGCTCAATAATATCTCCAAGAGGTACAAGAAACATCAATCCTAACACATAACCAATCTGGGTAAAGGTAACAATAAACCCACTACTTATGGTATTGCAATGAAAGGTTTTGGCAATAGAATCAAGCAAAGGCTGCGACAAGTAAAGATTGGCGACGCTGATTCCGCTTGCAATTGCAAATATAAAGACTATTCTAGGATTGAGGCGCTTAATATTTTCATGAGTTGTTATATAAATATTAACCGGTAAAGCGTCATATTTTTTATTCATAAATTTCAAGAGAATCAATGGCCGCTAGATATCATCGGCTTATCCTATCTCGCGCTTCTTGACCATAATATAGGCCGCATTGTCTGCCTTTGAGCACACTTGACTACATAAAGAGTCATATATTCAGATAGAAGAAAAAGGCGTTGGCTGCATCATCTCTTGTCTGGCGTCATGGCCTTCTTGACGGCCCCTACAAATTCCCCAACATTTTTCACAAGCCCTGCCCCTGCCTTAAATACAGGACCTTTCCCGACAAGGTTCCGTTCGAGCAATTTGACGATCGCGCTTCCGACAATTACGCCGTCGGCATGCCTTGCCAACATCGCCGCCTGATCCGGCCTTGAAACGCCAAAGCCTACGGCCAAGGGCGTAGGCGTCATGGATTTTACCGTCTCTATGCCTTCAACCAGACCTTCGGGGAGCTCATTCCTGACGCCTGTAATGCCTGCGACCGAGACATAATAGACAAAACCTCGGCTTAAGGCGGCGATCTTTCTGGCCCTCTCTGGCGGGGTGGTGGGGGCGACTAGAAGTATATTGTCGATGCCGCACCTGCGCGAGACCGCATGCCAGTCTCCAGCTTCTTCCATGGGAAGATCAGGTATGATAGTACCGTCAAGTCCTGCGCCTGCAAACGCCTTGGCAAAACCCTCGATGCCGAACTGTAGGATCGGGTTATAGTAACCCATGAACACCAGGGGGATATCGCTCTTCCGCCTTATCCGCCCGATGAGTTTTACAGCGTCGTCAGGGGTGATGCCTCGGGCCAATGCGCGGTTGCTTGCCGCCTGTATTACAGGCCCGTCCGCCAGCGGGTCTGAAAATGGAAATCCCAGTTCTATGATGTCGGCCCCCCTCTTTTCCATTTCCATCACCAGGGCCTCGGTGACATCAAGATCAGGGTCTCCCATTGTCACAAACGGTATGAGGGCCGCTTCCCCTTTTAATTTAAGCTTTTTAAAAACCCCTGCGATACGGCTCATCTCTCCACCCCTTGTCCCCTTGCCTTAAAAATCTCCGATACTGTCGCAACGTCTTTATCCCCCCTGCCCGAAAGGTTTAAGACCACTATCCGTCCTTTCTTAAATTTATGAGCGTCTTTTTTCAGATAGGCCACAGCATGAGCGCTCTCCAGTGCAGGGATAATCCCCTCCAGTTCCG
>JAJYLJ010000078.1:0-4879 GCA_021787835.1 Deltaproteobacteria bacterium
CCATGTTAACTGTCCATACCTCAAGGCCCTCGTAGCTCAGGGGATAGAGCACAGGATTCCTAATCCTGGTGCCGCAGGTTCGATTCCTGCCGAGGGCAATAATAAAAACAATAAGTTAAATGATATTTAATGGTCGTATGATTAAAATAAAGAGAGTGTTAGTGACTAGTTGGTGACTAGTAAAAAAAGTGCCTAAAAAGCCCTCGAAAGAGGGCTTTTTATCATCGGGGTGTCGGGGCCGAGGGCCTTCTCACTGATCGCCAGCGAGCGCTTGTTAGGCTGCTACGGCATGTATGTTGGCAGGCAGCCTATTAAAGCTTAGCTCTTTAAGCTGAACTTTTTTGCTGGCATTATCAATATCAATGCCGACCAAATTACCCTCGATATCGTAATCAAGCACAATGCCTTCTGAAATCTCTTTACTATCAGTACTCATTTTTTCAGAAAGATCAATGTAAAGAGAGTCAGTCTCTGGATAATAATTGAGCTTCATGGTTTAAATCCTCTGTCCGGAAAAGCATTGTGAATCGTTCGCCTATCTTCTAAGGTAACGACTCGTAACACACGATCTCCTAACTCAGCGATCACACCCCAAAAACGAAAACGGTTATGTTCTTGTTGCTCGACCCTGATTGGGCTTTCAACAACCTGAATACACCATTCTTTTTTGAGGTAGGGCCGTTTCCGCAATACCTCTTTTTCAAAATACTCAGTAAATTTGTAATTGTCCATATTGATAAACCCTCTGTGCCAATATAAGTGAGACATCTTTCTCTTGTCAAATTGGAGTAGGTGAGTAGGAGATGTTGTATATGGATACGGTATTAAGGGCATCGAACTGGTCTGAGGGAACGGGTATGAACATGGTAGATACGGCTGGGCTGTCAATGCCTGATCCGGAGGTATTGGAGAGAAAGAAAAGCAGGCATTTTACCGCCCGATACAAGATAAGGATTCCTAATCCTGGTGCCGCAGGTTCGATTCCTGCCGGGGGCAATAATAAAAACAATATGTTAAATGATATTTAATGGTCGTATGATTAAAATAAAAAGAGTGTTAGTGACTAGTTAGTGACTAGTAAAAAAAGTGCCTAAAAAAGCCCTCTTTCGAGGGCTTTTTACCATTTTGTTCAAGCAGATGTGTTGAGCCACTGAAATCACTAACCTAACAATGGCTCAGTTTTCGGGGGGAAAGGTCAACCTTTTGCCAATTGCTTCGTTAATCAGTTTATTTGGATTATCAATTGGTGGCAAAGGTGGTCTTTTTATTCCAATTATTCCAAGCGACTCCGATAAACTTGACACTACATTCTCAAAGGCTTGTCCAATTTTTTGCATATCTTCTACTCGAAGCCTAGACATAGTAGATGGATCCATCGTTTGAGCTAATAGGCTATACAGCTCATTCAATTTTTGGATTGTTTGCCCTTCAAGAATGTACGAATAGGTGAAAAGGGAATAGATTTTATGGATTGAGGCAGACAAGCGAGTAGTCTCTTCATTAAATGATTTTTCCCACACACCATTTCCGGTTTTATTATCAGCCTCTTTTTTACTCATTTTAGCTATTTCACCAAGTGAAACTTCAAATGCTAGTTTTTCCTCGATTATTGTTCTCGAAACTTCCCTATAGATTGATAGCTTTTCTTCCAGGATACGGTTTTGTTTTAAAGCTCGATTGTTGAACCAAGTAGTAAATATTGAAATGGCCCCACCAGAAATCGTACTTATTATAATTACAATATATTGCATAATATCGTTCATTTTTTATCTCCTACACATAACACCAAGCATAACCAGCGGCGCCGAACTGGGACGAACCTCTCTATGTTAGAGTAAGTGAGACATCTTTCTCTTGTCAAGAGGTGGATACGTGTAAATTGCCTGGAGAGACAGGGGCGATACTGCGCAGGGAAGGTCTTTATCATTCCAATTTAAAGACATGGCGGAGACAGCGTGATCAGGGGATTCCGGGTGGTCTGATGGCGGCATTTACCTTGCATCATCAAATCTGTGAGTCGCTACTCTAATTCTAATTTATGAATAAAGATGTCTCACTTTCATTGACACGTTCCGTCAAGAAAGAAAAAAAGGGGGATCAACAAGATATTAAATTGATTTTGTCCAGCGATTATAATATATTTTTGAGAAATACATAATTTCTTATATTATATAGTTAGGCAGTAGGGAGATCGTTTACATGAAAGATATCAAGAAGATGATCATCATTGGTTACTGCATTGCTATGGTTGCAGCAGCGATATACGTTCCTTGGAAAATTGACTTCCATACAGAGACACTTTCAATAGCACTGAATCGAGGCTATTCTTTCTTCTTTTCGCCACCCATTCCAGCAGCCACAATCGAATATGGAAAGATACTTCTGGAATTCATTGCTATCACTGGTCTTGCGGGCGTGTTATACGTCGTTTCTGACAAGCTTACGGATAAGTGACCAACAATGGTTATCAAGTGCCTAACAAGCGGCTCTACCGGATCGCCGATAAACCTGGCTCCCTGTGAGCCTTTTCGTTAGCTAGAGAGGAAAAATCGAAGTGAAACGAATACGAGTGATGACACTGTGTGCTTCGTTCCTTGCCGCCCTGTGCCTCATGACGCTGCTGGCATATGGGCAGCGAGCAGGCATCGAGTGGGATGCGCTCAACACGGAGGTCATGGACTTGTACCGAGCTGGCAAGTACGACCGTGCGGTGGTGGTTGCAAAAAAGGCTTTACAGGTTGCCGAGCAGAATGTCGGACCGAACCATCCCGATGTGGCGACCAGCCTGAACGGCCTGGCCGCGCTCTACAGAATGCAAGGCGACTACGCAAAAGCAGAACCACTACTCAAGCGTGCATTGGCAATCAAGGAGAATGCCTTAGGCCCGAACCATTTCAAAGATCCTTTTGAAGAAAAAGTTAACAACTTTCATGAGGTGACTGGTATAAATAACACACATCAGCCAGTTAATAATCCCAAGCCCGACTTAGCTAATGATAAAGAATATTGGTCAAAAGCTGGGTTTAGCTTAACTCCAAAAGAAGCGGCTGATAGAGTTGTCAGTAGTATTGTTAATAATCAGCCAATTTCGATTGATCCCAGACCTCCAGAATGGTATAAAAGTAAGGGCTTCGCAAAAACACCAACTGAAGAAGCTAATGAAATAGTTAAAAGCATTGTAGATGCCGACAATGCGAAGCAAGCTGCGGCAGCAGCTTCAAAGAACAAACCATCAATAATACTGACTGTTTTTCTTCCGGTTGTGATAGATATCGTCATTATATGGGCAATTGCACTCGGCATAAAAAAGATTGCAAACAAATATCCTCCAGCCGCTCCAGAACAAAGTACCGTTTCAGGTGTTGGTGGCTGGTTGTTGCTACTAGTCACGTGGTTTATGTTAAGTCCCTTAAGTGGAATAATCCTCATGTTTGGGGTCTTTACGTCTATTGAAGAACTATATCCAATTTTAAAATCAGCTACAAAGTGGAGCACATACAAAACCATGTGTTGGTGGATAGCCTTGTTTACGAGTTGCCTGCAGTTTTATGCCGGGCTCGGTCTCATTAAGGAACGCAGCATATCGGCAGTAAAACGCGCAAAAATTATCCTCTGGATAAATGGGCCTCTCGTCACCCTCATAACAATATTCCTCATTGTCCTAATCTTTGGAAAGTTTGAACTTAACCTGATTTATTCAATTATTGTCTCAGTAATCTGGATTACTTATCTTTCAAAATCAAAACGGGTTAAAGCTACTTACGGCATCACTACACCAAGTACCTAACATTCCGGTCAAGCAGAACTGGCTTACAGCGGGCTTCGCCCGCTTCCAGCTACCCCTTACCTTAAACGTTACCAATGGCGGTGGTCCTATGCTGGATCAAGGCATGGGTAACTTGTTCCATGAGGTTATGCCCCAGCGAAAGCTGTCCGATCTCATCCTCCCTGATGAGGTGTTGCAGATTTGTCAAAGTCTGATTCAGGAACAACATCGGACCGCCGGGCAATAGCAAGACATCCTTGACTGAAGCCAAGGCAGAAGCATTGATGGTTTCATTGCTTGTGGTTCGCTATGAGAGCGTCATAGGCACCTACTTGGGCGAGACCGCTGCCCGCAGGTAACGCAAGCCGTTAGGCGCACAAGAATGTGTATAGGCTAGAAGGGAGATGTTGATAATGCACCAAAACCAAGTGATTGATGCTTTTGATATAGTTTTAGAAGAAATCGAAAATGCCATTGCTGCCCTTAACCGAGAAGGCGCTCAGGCATTTGAAGGCGGAAAATATGACATAGCACGTGACCTTATGGAAAAAGGGTCCCAGATGACAGCCTTTCGGAATCGCGTTAAGGACTTGTAAAAGGAATGGCTGAATATATTTGCGGCTGTTATTCCCTCGAAACCACAAAAGCACAAAGCACCTCGTTATAAAAAATTGCAGCATGGGCTACGCACACCAGAAGATGAATTCCGAATTCCTATTTTACAGGCCCTGGTTGAGTTAGGCGGTGCAGCTCCGATGAATGATGTTCTTGATAAAATAGGAATACGGATGAGCCACAAACTAAATACCTATGATCACCAGCCCTTGCCTTCTGACCCTACTATTTTACGATGGCGAAATACTGCTCAATGGGCACGGGCCGCTATGGTCAAAGAAGGGTTGCTTTCTGCCAACTCTCCACGTGGAGTATGGGAGATAACTGATGGCGGTAGAAGATTCTTGGAACAACACAAATAGTGCGCCCAACAAAAAATTTAAGTCTCGCATTGAATTAACAAACAAGAGGCCTGATCTAAAATGCCGTTTCTTTTAAGAACCAGAGGATTTGTGCCGATAGAATTCCTGTGGGATGTATAACAAGGGTATCAGACGC